>JBIJDQ010000418.1:0-3196 GCA_044344025.1 Rhodoferax sp. | reverse complement strand
GTCTTCCACTGTTTTACCGGCGCCTTCCATGGCACCGAGCAGGGTGGCCTCAGAATAGCGCGCCGGGGGCCGGGTTTTCAGGCCCTTGGCATCCACGGTGTCCGCTTTGACCTTCTCGCCGGGGGCCACTGGCACCAGGCTTTGGCCTTTGTCGCCATCTTTCGCGTCTGCCACTTCGTCAGCGGCTTCTTTGCCGTAAATGGCCAGCCAGCCCGGCTTGACCAGCACCTTGCCTTCGGTTTTGAAATTGTGCCCAACAGCGGTGGAAATCCGGGTAGTGACCTGGTATTCAGCACTCGGGAAAAACACCGCCATGAAGCGGCGCACCACCAGGTCATAGAGTTTTTGCTCGGCTTCAGATAGCCCGCTGGGCGCTTGCAGCGTGGGGATGATGGCAAAGTGGTCACTCACCTTGGTGTTGTCAAAGACCCGTTTGGTGGGTCTGATGTAGTTGCCGTTCAAGGCAGTCAGAGCGTGGGGCGCCAGATGTTTCATGCCGGAGTCGGCCAGCATCTCAAAGGTTTGTTTGACCACCGGCACATAGTCTTCAGGCAAAGCGCGTGAATCGGTACGCGGGTAGGTCAGGGCCTTGTGGCGCTCGTACAGGCTTTGCGCGATTTGCAGCGTGGTTTTGGCACTGAAGCCAAACTTGCCATTGGCCTCGCGCTGCAGGCTGGTCAAGTCAAACAGCAGGGGTGAGGCTTGGGTGGTGGGCTTGCTTTCCTCAGACACGGTGGCGCTCTGTCCGCGCACAGCAGCGGCAATGGCCTGCGCTTCACGCTGTGTCCACACCCGGTCGGCCTTTTTCTCGGCGTCGTCAGCGTCCCGTTTGTGCGCGGGGTCGAACCATTTGGCGGGATAGTCCCCGGCTTGTGCCGCAAAACTGGCGTGAATTTCCCAATAGTCGCGGCTGATGAACTTGCGAATCATCTCCTCGCGCTCCACCACCACGCTCAAGGTGGGTGTTTGCACCCGGCCCACCGTGGTCAAAAAGAAACCGCCATCGCGTGAGTTAAACGCCGTCATGGCCCGTGTGCCATTGATGCCGACCAGCCAGTCGGCCTCAGAGCGGCAGCGGGCGGCATCGGCCAGGGGTTGCATTTGCGCATTGGTGCGCAAGGACTTGAAACCGTCCCGGATGGCCTGCGGGGTCATCGACTGCAGCCACAGGCGGTTCACCGGCTTGCCCAATGGCTTGGCCCCACCCGCGTACTGCTCGATCAGGCGAAAAATCAGCTCACCTTCGCGGCCCGCGTCGCAGGCGTTAATGAGTTTGTCCACGTCTTTGCGTTTGGCCAGTTTCACCACCGCGTTCAAACGGGTTTTGGTTTTATCGACTGGTTTGAGGTCAAAGTGCGGCGGAATCACCGGCAGGTGGGCAAAACTCCACTTGCCACGTTTGACATCATGGCTTTCAGGGGCCTGAATTTCCAACAAGTGGCCGACGGCGCTGGAGACCACGTAGGTGTCGTTCTCGAAATGCTCATCGTGTTTCTCAAACTTGCCCGCCACAGGAGTCAAGGCACGGACGATGTCTTGCGCCACCGAAGGTTTTTCTGCAATAACCAATGTTTTCATCTCTACAATCCCTTTTCTCGCGCCCACACACGGGCGCACACACAGGTGGGTACGCACATGCGCACCCATACGAGTTCACGATACCAAATTTTGACCGTGTCCAACAAACCTCCCGCCAAATCCGTCAGCCCCACTTCATCGCGGCGCATTCAGGTGCGCCGATCCGGCATTCATGGCAAGGGTGTGTATGCCGTGCAAGACATTGCCCAAGGTGACACCATCATTGAGTACGTGGGTGAGGTCATCACCTGGGCAGAGGCGCAAGCGCGACACCCCCATGACCCGCAAAACCCAAATCACACGTTTTATTTTCACATTGACGAGACCCGGGTGATTGACGGCGGGGTGGCGGGCAATTCCTCGCGCTGGATCAACCATTCGTGTGACGGCAACTGCGAGGCCGATGAGCAGCAGGGCCGGGTTTTCATCAAGGCCTTGCGGGATATTTCGGCTGGTGAAGAGTTGCACTACGACTACGGGCTGGTCATCGATGAGCGTTACACCCCCAAATTGAAGGCCGAATACCCCTGCTGGTGTCAGGCAGCATCATGCCGTGGCACCTTGCTGGCTCCCAAGCGCAAACGGGCCGCAACCAAACCTTTGGCCGCCAAGAGCCCAAGCGCATGAGGCCGACCACTTTCCCTTGGCCGTCCGAGGCCATCTGGCAAGCCCTGGAACCCCGATTGCCCGGCTTCACCGTCGAAGTGTTGGCAGAGGTGGACTCCACCAACGCAGAGTTGATGCGTCGTTTGCAAGCGGGTCGAATGGAGCCGATTTTGCTGGTGGCTGAGCACCAAAGTGCCGGGCGAGGCCGCCTGGGGCGTCAATGGCACGGCAGCCGCAGTGCCGATGGGCCGGGTACGCTAACCTTTTCTTTGGGCTTGCCGCTGGCGCCCAAGGACTGGTCTGGCCTTTCGCTGGCGGTGGGATTGAGCCTGGCGCAAAGTCTTCACCCTGACATTGGGATCAAGTGGCCCAATGATTTGTGGTGGCGCGACCGCAAGTTGGCCGGGATCTTGATCGAAACGGCCAATGGTGCCAATACTGGTACCAACAACCCGCGCTTTGTGGTCATTGGGGTGGGTATCAACATTCAGTGCCCTTCGGTTGCGAGCTTGTCCACCGAGCCTGCTGGGCTGGTGGAGTTGCTGCCGGGGATTGACGCTGCGCAGGCTTTGGTGCGTGTAATGGCCCCGCTGGTGGCCTGTATCCAGACCTTTGAGCAGCGCGGCTTTGCGCCGTTTCAGGCTGACTTCAACGCCCGGGACGCGATCAGGCAGGTGGCGGTGACACTCAGCGACGGGATGCATGGCGTGGCGAATGGGGTTGACCGCGTGGGGGCCTTGCAGGTGCAAACCGCCCAGGGGCTGCAGCGGGTGACCAGTGCCGAGGTGAGTGTGCGGCCCACGCGTGCGCCGGGTGCTGACCACGCCTAGAGGGACTGGAGCATGTTGCGTTTGGTCGTGTTTGTATTGCTGCTGCTCAATGGGCTGTACTTTGGCTGGGCGCAGGGCTGGTTTTTGTCTTCGGGGTTTGGGCCGATGGTGCAGCGTGAGCCGCAGCGTCTGGCCCAGCAGGTCAGGCCTGAGGCCGTAGAGGTGATCACGGGTGTGGCACC
>JBIJDQ010000419.1:0-3196 GCA_044344025.1 Rhodoferax sp. | reverse complement strand
TCGCCGGGCCAGCAGTGCTGGATCGGCAGGCGGGCCAAGTCCACATTGGCACCCTCCCACACCACCTCCTGGCAGGCGGCACTGCGTTGCTCTTTGGGGGCCATGTTCCACAGGGTCTTGAGCAGAGCGCTCATGCCCATCAGGTCTTTGATGCCCTTGGGGGCTTCGGGCTCTTTGAGTGTGGCCAGTACATGGCCAAACTGGCGCAGCTCGGACACATCCGCCACGCCCATGCCCAAGGCCACGCGCCGGGTGGTGCCAAACAGGTTGCCCAGTACCGGGATACGGTGGCCAGTGGGGTTCTCAAACAGCAGAGCTGGGCCACCGGCACGCAAGGTGCGGTCGCACAGAGCGGTCATCTCCAGATGCGGGGAGACGGGCAGCGCCACACGTTTGAGTTCGCCCAACTGCTCCAGCTGGGCGATAAATTCCCTCAAATCACGGTAGGCCATGGGGTGCGGGGTCAAGCCGCCGGAGTGGGCGGTGGGGCCACTTTGAGGCCCGCCCAGCGCGGGGCTTGTGGCTGGTACAAGCCCAGCAAATCCACGACCCGGCTCACGGTGTGATCGACCAGCTCGGTAATGCTTTGCGGGCGGTGATAAAAGCTGGGCACAGGCGGGAAGATGATGCCGCCCATCTCGGTCACGCTGGTCATGTTGCGCAGGTGGGCCAGGTTCAAGGGGGTTTCTCGCACCATCAGAATCAGGCGCAAACGCTCTTTGAGCATCACATCCGCAGCGCGGCTAATCAAGTTGTCCGACAGGCCATGCGCAATGGCGGCCAAGGTGCGCATGGAGCAGGGTGCCACCACCATGCCGTCGCACTGGAACGAACCGCTGGCAATGGCCGCGCCCACATCCGTCACCGGGTACACCACATCGGCCAGAGCCTCCAGCTGGGTGCTGTCCATGTCCAGCTCTTGGTGCAGGTTCAGCAGCCCGGCGGGCGAGATGGTCAAGTGAGTTTGCACCGAGCCTAGGCTCTTGAGCATTTCCAGCAAACGCACGCCATACACCGCCCCGCTGGCCCCCGAGATGGCGACGATGATCCGCTTGTGTGGTGCGCTGTGAGCCAGGTGCATGGGTCTGGGGTGTTTAGTGGCGGGGAGCCAGCCGGGCTTTGAGCCACGCCAGCACATGTGCGGGTTTGAGCTGCTCGGCATCGAACACAGGCAGCTCAATCGCGTCGATGGTGTTTTTGACCAGCAAGCCCAGCTCGGTGTCGCCTTCCATGGACAGGCGACGGCTGAAAAACAGGGTATCGGGGTCTTCCTGGCGACGGGCTAGCAGCATAAAGTCGTGCGCACTGGCACTGATGGTCAGGTCTGCCTCACCCTTGTTTTGGGTGGCAGAAAAACGCCCTTGAGCCCACACAAAGTCAAAGGTCACGCGTGCATCGCTAACACACAGGCGCAGCTTTTTGCCACCCAATAACTGGGTCACATCGGGAGCCAAAAGCTTGGCCAATGCGAAATTAAGGCCCGTCACAAACAGCAACGACCCTGGGTAGGCCGGCAGGCGCGACAGGATGTTGCCAATGGGCTGCGGCAGTAGAAAAGGGCTTGCGTTCATGGGAGACTCCTTAGTTTTGTTCCAGCCCGGGCTTGCCGTACCAGTAGCCATTGCAGGGCTGGTCGGGCATCAAAGGCAACAGCGTTTGCTGGGCTTGGTCGGTATCTAAGCTACCCGACAGCACATCGCGAAACAGTTGCACGATATCCCCGGTGTGCTGGGACTGCGGGCTGATGCGCACCACATCCACACCCAAGTTGCGCATCGCATCTAACTCGGGCAACAGGCTATAGACCTTGGCCGACTGCGTCTGGATACCGTTGAGCACCAAAAAGCTCTCGTCCTCGCGGGTGCGCAGCAGCAGGCCATTGGGGTGCTCTATGCAGCGGAACTGGCAATCGTCTTTGGGCAAGTTGCAGTGCCGTGCGGTAAAGCAGCGCGCAGAGAATGCCAGTGGCATGCGGCCATAGACGAACATCTCGGTTTGCAAGCCTGTGGGGCGGTCTTTTTGCAATAAGGCCAAGTCTTTGGCACCCATCTCCAGCGGCATCACCCAGCGTTGCACACCCAGTGCAGCCAGCCATGCCAGCGTGGGTGCGTTGTAGATGTTGAGCTGGGGGCCCGCCACAAACGGCGCTTTGCCCTGCATGCAGTGCACCGCACCCATGTCGTTGGCCTCAACCGTAAAGCTGCCGTTGGCGGCGATCTTGTGCAGGGTGGTCACATCGGCGCCGGACTCAATCAGCACCTGCGTGGACAGCACCACTTCTTTGCCTGCATCGCGCAGCATCTGCGCCACGTCTAGCCAGTCGCTCAAACGCAGTTCTTTGCGCCGCGAGCACACAGCCTCACCCACGTACACGATATCCACCGGCATGGTGGCCACGCTTTGGTAAAAGTTAAACACAGTGTCGCGCGACCAGTAGTACTGCAATGGGCCCAGGGAAATTTTCATAGGTGACCTCGCTCTCTACTTCCAGGTCCGGTGGTAGGCACCGAGGGTGTGTTGTTGGCCTTCGCCCACTTTGTCCAGATCACTCATCCACACGGGTTTGGCCGAGTAGCGGTGAGGGTTGTCTTTGCAGCTGTCAATGGCTTCGCGCCACACCTTGGTAACTTGGGCCACATAGGCCGGGCTGCGCTGACGGCCCTCGATCTTGATGGCGCGCACCCCCATCTTCATCAGCTTGGGCAACAGCTCCAGTGTGTTCAGGCTGGTGGGTTCTTCGATGGCGTAGTAGTTGTGGTCATCCCCCACGTCAAAACGGCCTTTGCACAGCGTAGGGTAGCCTGCGTTTTCACCGGGAGCGTAGCGGTCAATCAGCACACCGTTCAGGCGCGACTCTCGGCCCTGCGGTGTTTCGACCCAGCGAACGGCTTTGGGCGGGGAGCACACGCCGTTGGTGTTGGGGGCCTCACCCGTGACGTAACTTGAACGCGCGCAACGCCCTTCTACCATCACGCACAGGCTGCCAAAGCCAAAAACCTCGATCTCGACCGGGGTCTTCTCCAGCACCTGCTCCACCTGCGTCAGCGACAGCACGCGCGGCAGCACTGCACGGGCAATGCCAAAGTGCTCATGGTAAAAGTTGATGGCCTCGTAATTGGTGGCCGAGCCCTGCACCGACAGGTGCAAGCGCAAATCAGGCTGGTGCTTGACCGCGTAGGCCATCAAACCCGGGTCG
>JBIJDQ010000417.1:0-3197 GCA_044344025.1 Rhodoferax sp. | reverse complement strand
AGGCAGCCAAGATACGCCTCCCTGAGACAACTGATCATTACGGTGAAGCAGTGTTCCAAAAGCAATCGTTGCTGCAGGCAACCCCACAAAGCCAACCACCAGCAGTCGTTTGCCGCGAGCGAGCCAAGTAGCCTGTTTAAAGACGAGCAAGAACGCTAACAAAAAACCAGTGAGACCTGCGGTAAAAACATGCGACATTGCCTGCAGTCCAAGGGCTCCGGCAAGCGTAGTCCATCGGAGCAAATCCCATTTCTTGATGGCTAGCACATATGCCAATATCCAATATCCAAGTCCGGTGCCGACTGCGAACGAAAAAAACCCCATATACATGTTCCACGACCAAGCCAACGGAAAACCCAAATAGGCAATCCATTTACGCCTGGAATCGAGCGCAAGAACCAAGGCTGTAAAGCCCCAGGCATTAAGTAGCAGAATAATGAAGATTGAAAACTGGGCGCCCAATTGCCAGCCAAACATCTCTTCCATGGGCTTCATGATGAGTGCAAAACCTCTGTATGCAAACTGAGGTGAGCGTTCCAGATAAGTCGAATATATCGATCCTGGATCGCTATAGTGATTCTCAATGTAGGCCGACAGAATATGCTGCGGCCCATCGTTAGTGGGAATGTAGGAAACGCAGAACACACTCCATGCCAGCAGTCCGGATAGAAAGAAGACACCGCAGAAAAAATACCCCCATGATTTCATGGGCGTCAGTTCGCTCTTTACCATCAGCAGTCTCCGATTAAATCAAGTATCACTGGCTGAAAAACAAACGTGAAATTTGAACGATTCATGGGTGTCCATGATTTGAGTTTTGCGGCATTTCTGGCTTACGCGTGCCGGGGTTGCCGCATGAACATAAGAAAAGTGGCCAGCTTTGGGCGATTGCAGCCAAAACATGTCCGCTTACGGGGTGCGGCGTCCAAAGACAGCCGCCTTGAAACGCGCCAATTTATGCCGCCACTGTATCGGCAACGCCCTAACAACCGCTTTACGCAACCGAAACGCGCCCGGTGAGATATCAGGAATGAGGGTTCGATCTTTTATTTGTGACCTAGCAACTGACATGGGCAAATTCATTATCCGGTCGCGATGGATATACAGAATAATGTTGTATCGGTACCAAAACGAGATGGCAGAATCAATGGCGATTTGCGGCCGAATGAAGTCAAACGGCTCGAAGCCCAAGTCATGAAACTTCAGCCGCCAGTACTCGTAAGGCTGTTCGTTAATATGAAACTCACCTCCCTGCCCAGGCGGAGCAGCAGAAAACAAAACCATACCGTTACTGTGGCCCACCAGGTTTTGAAGAAAGCAATCCGCACACTCAGCCGAGATATGCTCCGCAACTTCCAGTGACTGCACCAGGTCGAAGCGACTCCCCAATGCCAATGGCTTGGAAAGATCCGCAATGGTAAACGACTCATGGGGCACGACCAGCTGGGCTAAATCAACATAGTCACCATCAGCGCCGTGAATCCGATCGATACCAGACGCGCGCCACGCGTCCAGCCACGTCCCTTTGGCACAACCTATATCGAGCACACTTTCAATGGGAAGTGCTTCTCGCAGGATCCGCACGACCGTCCTGGCAGAATATCTCGACGACACGTCTGCATAGGCCATAAACTTACTATCGTACACATGAGACACCACCACCCCCACAAAGCCAGGTCATTTCGCTAGTAAAAGAGTATCCAGAAACAGTCGATCTCCAGACAACCACGGCTGATCACGCCGTTTCAAGCGTGCGCTATTGGGAGCAAAGCAGCAAACCAACGGCAATAAATCCAATACCAAGCCAAGTCTGCGTGCTGATTGTTTCACCAAGAAAAAAGGCTGCCAATCCAATGACTACGACATACTGAAGCGAGATCACAATCTGTGCAGCATGCAATTCGAACTGACCGAGCGCCCAGGAGTAGATAAGCACACCGAGGCCAAAGCATGCGATCCCGGCAAACGTCTGCCAGGGCAACACGCCGAACAGCAAATTATTCGATTTGGCAGCATTGGCGCCAATCTTGAGCAGGATGTTTCCCGCTGCATTACCAAGAATCACTAACGCCAGCGCGAGATAACCAGCCCAACGTGGCCATGCTGAAACATCAAACTGACTCATGCACCCTCCCGCTTTGAATTTTGCGCCCGCCAAACTTCCACGAATTGCCATTACGGCAAATGATATAGCTACTGCCTTGTTCAATTTCAGGAGATTGGCGCATCCACTCCTCAATCTCCGCGCGTGAAATATAGGCTGTTTGCGGCGTAACCAACTGGTCGAAAGCCACATGGCGAAAAAACAGGAAACCGCGTTTGGCAATCCACAGAGAATAGTCTCGCAATGGCGCACAGGCCAGAAACTTCGGTGCGGCGCGAGGAAACAATCGGTGCAAGGCACTCAAAATTTTGGCATAAAAGTAGTACGGAACGACGAGCGGTGTTGCGACAAGATATTTGGTCACCCACCACGGCAAACGCGAGGCAATTTTTCGAATCGGCTCTACCAGTCCGATCACGACAGCATTGCCCTCGCGAGCATATACCCAGCAATGGAACTTACCGCCGGGGCGGGTATTGCGTAACACTGACTTAAAACCGACAAAAGGCTCCTTGAGATGATGCAGCACGCCAATGCAGTAAACGATATCGAAACCGTCCGATTTGAAGCTGACCAGATCGTCTTGCACAATCTGCGCACACGGGAAACATGCCACATTCAAGCGTGCTGTTTCCACTGAAGCGCCCAGATCAACGCCAACAAGCCGTGCAGGCTCCCAGGCGCAGCAGTGCACCAGCAGACTGGCATTTCCGCAACCCAACTCCAGCACGTCACGCCCTTCGATGTCGGCACAAGTTAACGGTGCCATCCAGTCTTCAAATTGCGCACGGGTATATACCGAGCCACTTGGCAAGTTATTCCACGACGATGCAAATGCTTGGGCGGTCGCTTGATCGGCACTATTCATAAAGGACATTTTCTCATTAGCATTGCGGTCGTGCCGAGACAACAAATCGCCCGAACGCGCTCTGTGATTTTCATCTGAAACCCATCGCCTGGTGAAGCCTAAGCCCCCTGATGTGCATCAAGGACCATTTGGCTCCACAGATAAAGCCGTTGATCTGATTTCCCGGCGCGATGCTGCGCAAGGCGATCGCGCCAGAATGCCGAATCGCCACCGCAATCGACTCCG
>JBIJDQ010000415.1:0-3201 GCA_044344025.1 Rhodoferax sp. | reverse complement strand
AACCTACCAAACCGAAGACGCAGAAACCATTGTGATTGCCATGGGTTCTGTGCTGGGCACCATCAAGGACACGGTGGATGATTTGCGCGCCGAGGGCATCAAGGTGGGGGTGCTGGGCATCACCTCGTACCGGCCGTTCCCGATTTCTGCCATTCGGGATGCCACTGCCAATGCCACGCGCATTGTGGTCATTGAGAAGTGTTTTGCAGTGGGCATTGGCGGCATTGTGTCGCGTGATGTGCGCAGCGCCGTGCGCAATCGCCCTCAACCGGTGCTGACGGTGGTTGCGGGCTTGGGTGGGCGTGCCATCACCAAGGCATCGGTGCACAAGCTGCTGCTGGATGCGATTGCCGACAATCTGGAGTTGCTGACCTTTCTGGACCTGGATTGGGGTGTGGTCAACCGCGTGTTGGAGCGCGAAAAATCCCAGCGTCGCTCTGGCCCGATCGCTGAGGGTATTTTGCGCGACATGGGCAATGTCGGAACGCAAGTCGTTTAACGCCCAACTCACAAAAATACACATCATGGAACAGTCACTGGTCAAGTTTTACCAAACCGGCACCTTCACCGTGGGCAACCGCCTGCTCTCGCCCGAGCAGCGCAGTGTGCAGGCGGGTGCCACACGCAGCAACTCACTCAACTCTGGCCACCGCGCCTGTCAGGGCTGTGGTGAGGCACTGGGGGCACGCTACGCGATTGATGCCGCCATGGCGGCCACCAACGGGCAGCTGATTGCTGCCAATGCCACCGGGTGCCTGGAGGTGTTTTCCACCCCATACCCCGAGACATCCTGGCAAATGCCGTGGATTCACTCCCTGTTTGGCAACGCCGCCGCCGTAGCCACTGGCATTGCCGCCGCCATGAAAGCCAAGGGCCGCACCGATGTGCGGGTGGTGGCCCAAGGCGGTGACGGGGGCACCACCGACATTGGGTTTGGTTGCCTGTCAGGCATGTTTGAGCGCAACGACGACGTGCTCTACATCTGTTATGACAACGAGGCCTACATGAACACCGGTGTGCAGCGCTCTAGCGCCACACCACCGGCAGCGCGTACCGCCACCACCATGACGGTGGGCTCACACCCAGGCAATGAGTTTGGTCAGGGCAAAAACCTGCCTCAAATTGCCATGGCGCACGAGATTCCCTATGTGGCCACAGCCACCGTGGCCGATTTGCGTGACCTTGAATACAAGGTCACCAAGGCCATGTCGATGCGGGGTGCACGCTACATCCATATCTTTGTGCCATGCCCACTGGGCTGGGGTGCGGCCTCGCAGGACACCATCAAGCTGTCGCGCCTGGCTGTGGAAAGTGGCGTGTTCCCGGTGTTTGAAGCCGAGCGTGGCGAGGTCACAGGGGTACTGAAAATCCGGCGCCAAGTGCCGATTGAAGACTACCTGAAGCCACAAAAACGCTTTGCCCATTTGTTTGGCAAAAACCCTGATGTCGCCACCGTGGCACGCTTGCAAGCCCGCGCTGACCGTAATATTCGCCGCTTTGGCTTGTTGGAGGAATGATCATGCAAAAACCATTTGCCATCACACTCGATGTCGGCAGTTCGCTGGCCAACCACACGGGCTCCTGGCGCACCGAACGCCCGGTGTACCTGAGCCGAAAACCACCCTGCAACCACCAGTGCCCTGCGGGTGAAAACATCCAGGGTTGGCTGTTTCACGCCGAATCTGGCAACTACGAGGCAGCCTGGCGCACACTGGTGGAAGACAACCCGTTTCCCGCCATCATGGGCCGGGTGTGCTACCACACCTGTGAGGGCGCCTGCAACCGGGGGCAGCTTGATTCTCCGGTGGGCATCAACTCGGTGGAGCACTTTTTGGGCGATGAGGCCATTGCCCTGGGCTGGAAGTTCCCGCCAGCTGCCGCTTCCACCGGCAAAAAAGTGATGGTGGTCGGTGCTGGCCCTTCGGGCCTGTCGGCGGCCTACCAACTGGCGCGACTTGGTCACGCGGTCACTATCATTGAAGCCGGCCCGTTGCCTGGCGGCATGATGCGTTTTGGCATTCCGCAGTACCGGTTGCCACGCCAGGTGCTCGACGCAGAGGTGCAGCGCATTGTGGACCTGGGTGTGCGCATTGAGTACAACACCAAGGTCACTGACGTGCTGCAAGCCAAAAAAGACGGTGGCTTTGACGCGGTGTTTCTGGCCGTTGGCGCCCATATTGCCAAGCGTGCCTATATTCCGGCCGGTGATTCGGCCAAGGTGCTTGACGCGGTGTCGGTGCTGCGCTCCATGGAGGGTGAAGATAAGCCCCTGCTGGGCCGTCGTGTGGTGATTTACGGTGGCGGCAACACCGCCATTGACGTGGCGCGCACCGCCAAGCGCTTGGGTGCCACAGAGTCCATCATCGTCTACCGGCGCAACCGCGAAAAAATGCCAGCGCATGATTTTGAGGTCGAGGAGGCGTTGCAAGAGGGGGTGATGATCAAGTGGTTGTCCACCATTAAACAAGCGGGCGAATCAAGCATCACTGTTGAAAAGATGGCGCTTGATGACAAAGGTTTTCCGCAGCCCACGGGTGAGTTTGAAACCCTGGAGGCCGACTCGGTGGTGCTGGCGCTGGGCCAGGATGTGGATTTGTCGCTGATTGAAGGCGTGCCGGGCTTGGTGGTTGAAGACGGTGTGGTGCAGGTCAGCCCGCAAATGATGACCGGCCATGCCGGTATTTTTGCCGGTGGTGACATGGTGCCGGCCGAACGTAACGCCACGGTGGCCATCGGCCACGGTAAAAAAGCCGCGCGCAATATTGACGCCTGGCTCAAGGGCATTTCCTACGTGGCCGCCCCCAAGACTGAGTTAGCCAGTTTCGACAAGCTCAACACTTGGTACTACAGCGACGCGCCCAAAACCATGCGGCCCATGCTGGACATCATTCGCAGGCAATCCACCTTTGAAGAAGTGCAGGGTGGTCTTGACGAGAGCACGGCCTTGTTTGAAGCCCGTCGTTGCCTGTCTTGTGGCAACTGTTTTGAGTGTGACAACTGTTACGGCGTTTGCCCGGACAACGCTGTGATCAAAAAGGGCCCGGGGTTGGGTTTTGACTTTAACTACGACTATTGCAAGGGTTGTGGCATTTGTGTGGCTGAGTGTCCTTGCGGCGCCATCAAGATGGAGCCAGAAGCCATCTAAGTAGTTCACAATGGCCTGCTCTATCAGTTTTATGAGGCATAAATCATGTTCAAACA
>JBIJDQ010000416.1:0-3201 GCA_044344025.1 Rhodoferax sp. | reverse complement strand
TTCGCTGCGGACGGTTTTCAATTGGGTGTAGAGGCTCACGGTTTGATTGCCTGGCCAGATTGAATGGTTGCCGTGCAGGCTGTGCTGCGACTATTGAATAGATTTTTCACCGTGTCCCCTGTTGATTGATTGCATTTTAAGTTGATCGAGGGTGGAACTTGACGATCCACTGCGCGTGCATTGCAAGCACATTTGCCAATCAATTTGCTACTCTTCTAATAGCTTCTTGCGCACGTACTACGACGGCTATCGGCCTATTTGACATATGAACAGTGCTGCGCAAGGGTTTGATCAGCTACCGCAAAGGCGGCAGGCAATGACGGCCCTTCGGCGTTCGATCTTTGCGTGTGACCTCCACCAGCGATGTAGTGCCAGTCAGTGCGCGGCACTGCTGCGCCCCGCACAAGTGAGGCACCCGATGGGCGGCGTGAGTGCTCATGCTTTTGAACAACATGCTGCGCCTTGATTTCGGCCAGATCGTAGTGTGGGGATTTTTTTTTCATATACCCAAATTACTATAAATACAATAGCTACCAGCGCTTACTGCATAAGCACTACAAGCCTATTTGGCATAAAAACACCAGGAAACCTGTGTTCTGAAGGGCTAGGTGCCGCTCCGTGCGTGTGGTCAAGTCACGGCAACCGTCATCGGCGCAGCTTGCTGCCGGGCCATGGGTTCACCCGCACAATGCAACAACTCCAAGTGGCCATTGGCATGCTCTACCAGCGCGGTGCAACTCTCGACCCAGTCGCCATCGTTGCAATACAACACGCCGTTGATGGTGCGCATTTCTGCCCGGTGAATGTGCCCACAGACCACGCCGTCATGCCCCCGGCGACGGGCTTCATTGGCCACTGCGTCCTCAAAATCGGTCACGTACATCATGGCCTTTTTGACCTTGTGCTTGAGAAACGCCGACAGCGACCAGTAGGGCAAGCCCAAATGGGCACGCCAATGGTTGAGGTGGCGGTTGAGCTTGAGGGTGAACTCATAGAGGGTGTCGCCCAGGTAGGCCAGCCACTTGGCGCACTGGATCACGCCATCAAACCGGTCGCCATGGGTCACCCAAAGGCGTTTGCCATCGGCGGTGATGTGAACAGGGTCGTCAGCCACTTCAATGCCGCCAAATTGGTGCCCAAAATAGCGTCTGGCAAATTCATCATGGTTACCGGGCACGTAGATGATGCGGCAACCTTTGCGCGCGCGGCGCAACAGTTTTTGCACGACGTCGTTGTGCAATTCGGGCCAGTACCAACGCCTGCGCAATTGCCAGCCATCCACAATGTCACCCACCAAATACAGGTAGTCGCTAGGGTGCGTCTTGATGAAGTCCAACAGGGCATTGGCCTGGCAGCCTGGGGTGCCCAGATGCAGGTCAGAGATAAAAATCGCACGGTATCGCTGCTGTGACTCACCTTCAGGCTCGTCAGTATCTGGCGGATGTGGGCCACTGACCATCGGCCCCATGGTTAGGAATTCAGCGCGCACGGTTTGGCCAGGCGTTATTGGCCGAGAAAGTGCTTGCGATAACGCGGTGGCAAGTCGTTGATGCGCATCATCATGGGCAAGTCAGCGGTGTTGAAGTCAGGGTCCCAGGCCGGTGCACCAAGAATCTTGGCACCCAAACGCAGATAACCTGTGATCAGCGCTGGGGGTTCAACGGTCAGGCTTGAGTCAAGCTCTTCAATGGGCAGTGGCAACCGAGGCCGCACATGGTGTTCAACCGGTGCCAGGTGGGTGACCTTGAGCTGGTGCCAGATGCTGGCCGCCACATCACCACTGACCACACCGTTGTGCAGCATGGGAATGCTGGCGCAGCCAATCATGGTGTCAAGCTTGTTGCGCACCATGAACTCGGCCAATGCGCCCCAAAGTGCCATGATCACGCCGCCAGTGCGGTAGTCGGGGTGCACACAACTGCGGCCCAACTCCACCATGCGGTCACGCATGCTGCGCAGGCGAACCAGGTCAAATTCGAGGTCGCTGTAGGTGCTGCCCACACGTTTGGCTTGCACTGGCGTGAGCAAGCGGTAGGTGCCTACAGCTTCGCCCGTGACTTCATCGCGCACCAGCAGGTGCTCACAATAGTTGTCAAACAGGTCAATGTCATGGCCGGGCAGCGTGGTGCTAAGGCGGGCACCCATCTCCTGTGCAAAAACCTGGTGCCTTAGCCGTTGAACCTGGCGGACTTCATCTTGGTGTTTAGCCCACGAAACCACCAGATTACCCCGTTCAGGGCGTGACGCTGTGGTCTGAATCTCGGGCTGAAAGTACGGTTTGGGTCGGTGAAGTAACCCCCTGGGCAGGGACAACGGCGACAGGGCAAAGGTGGGGTTTGGCAACTCTCTCATTTCTGGCTCCTTATGTTAGGTGCCTTATCTTGGTCGCCCTGTGTGACGCGTTCATGGCGTTTTCATGGCATTTTGATGACGCGTGAAATATTTGCCTGTATGAAGATCAACCCCCTGCGGGTGAGACTTGAATATGCCGCGCCAATGTCAAATTTACTGCGTCTTGGGCCTGCATAGCCAACGAACGCCGGTCTTGCCCGGTGGCATCCATCGGAGGCAAATAAGTCACGGTGACGCCAATGTCTGGTGTGCAAAGTATTTTCCAAAGGGACTGCATGAAGGTGGTGTCACCCACAAAAGCTGCTGCGTCGTGGCGAACGCCTTGCCCGTCGTGGTAAAAAATGGCCACGGGTTGAACCTGTGAATTCGCCGCAATAGCGCTCTGCAACAACGGCGCATGAAAGTGCACAGGTTGTTCCGGCGTGGTGGATGTGCCCTGTGGAAACAGGGCAATCACCCGCCCCTGCTGCAAAAGGCTGGTCACCAGCGTATTGACCCGAACAGCATCACTTCGCACCGCGCGCCGAACAAACAAAGTGCCTGAACGCTGCACCAGCCAACCCAACACCGGCCATTGACTCACCTCTGACTTGGCCACAAAACGCGCAGGAGTGGTGACATTGACAGCAAAGATGTCCAGCCAAGAAATATGGTTGGCGACATACAGACAGGCTGCATCGTTTACCAGAGGCTGCGGTCCATTTGTGATGTGGTGCACGTTCAACACCCTCAAAAGACCGCGCGACCACCACCGCATTAGGCGTCTTTGTGTCAACGGACTCAGCGCCGGATACACCGATGCAAGCGCCAGTGCGCCAAAAATATGGATGCCAACGCGCGTTAACCGCA
>JBIJDQ010000414.1:0-3213 GCA_044344025.1 Rhodoferax sp. | reverse complement strand
TGGCAACGCCGGCCCAGGCAAACCTATTTCATACAATGGCACATTCGAACCATTGCCAGTCTCAGCGCAACATTTTCTACCGCTCGTTCTATGCCCATCAAACACTCTACATTCGGATCTTCACTGCGAGGCGCTGCACTGTTGTTATGTGCATTGATGTCACTTCCGCTACTTGCTCAACAAAGTAAACCTGCTGGAAAAACGGTAGTGGTCGCGACGCAAGTTGATGCCTGGCAAACCCGACGCAAACAAACTCTGGAATGGGTTCAAACCACTCAAAACGAAAAATTAAGCAAGTCCCATCGCGAAGCTGCGTACAAGAAGTTTGACGATTTATTGACCTACTTTGACAAAAACCTCTTTGGTATCACACCGATGGAGGCCATGGACTTGATGCAAATTTTTTACATACCCAACGAAGCTGGAAAGATGGAGACACAACTCACACTTATCGCAGCGCTGGCCACAGCGGGTTGGTACGACGCGCTTCGTTTTGCAGATGAAAGCGGCAGAGCAGAGATCGTGAACAACGAAGAGTTCTTCAAACGCTCCCTCATGACCCGTAAAGATGAATTCATTGCGTTCCTTACCAGTGAGCCTGAAAAAGCAGCCAAGGCGGTCGCCCAGGGAATCCACTACGCGCGTGTAGCCCAAGACGGTCATATCAAATACGACACGCATTGGCCTGCGTCCTACGGACTACTACGCATGCAATGCGGGTTATCCGGCGCCAAAACCTGCAAAAATCCTGCCGAAATGCCCGCAAAAAACTGGCCTGCGGCGTTTGATGATGCAGCGGCCAAAGTGACGCACTATTACCGGATAAACAAAGACTAGCGGCAGATGATGTCCAAGGTTTCAGTTGGCAATGCCATCCGGCTGTTTGGTTGGCTTGTCGTCGTATTCAACGCCCTCAAATACACCCTTGCCACGTTTGACACGCTGACAGATCCGTCTGTCAAGGCGTACGCCATGCTCGTCGTATTTGAAGGACTGCTGCATATTGCTGGCGGCCTGTTTATCGTCTGGATCGGCAAACGTCTAACCAACAAGGCGGCTGCGCCGATCAGCCCGCCTGACGAATCAACCGGCTAAAGACCACACTAAGCAAACGTAAAGTGCTCGTTATCCATCTGCATCACTGGGCGGGTGGACGACGAGGCGAGGTTCTGCGAGTGGCGAAAGAAGCAATGACCGCTTCGGTGCCTAACCGACTTCGGCAACGCAGCGTAAACTGCCTTTCGCGAATACCTGCTTCCGGGCTGTCTAATGATAGAGCGCCATCATCAAAAGAAACCATCGACTACGCAGACATCGCAGTGCACATGCTCGGTCAGACGGGGGGCGAGCCGGTGGATAAATCCGACCACGCAAAGTCTTCAGCCGTGCCCGTCTGATTCTGCAAGCAGGACACACATCCGTACGGAATTGCCTCCAGCGTTTTTGGCTTCATACATGGCGCCGTCCCCCAAACGTAACAGGTCTTGTTCGGTCTGCGCGTGATCGGGGAAGATGGCGACGCCAATGCTCGCCGAGGCCAGCAGCGGTACTCCCTCAGGCGTAACGAAAGGTTGTTCAAGGGCCAAGCGGATTTTTTCCGCCACGGCAAGCGCGTCTGCACTGGTTTGCAAGTCTGGCAAGAGCACCAAAAACTCGTCACCACCCACGCGGGCTGCCGTGTCGGAGGCTCGCAAAGCACTTTCTATTCGCCTTGCAACCGTTTGCAGCACCAAGTCACCAGCTTCATGCCCATAGGTGTCGTTGATGGGTTTGAACTTGTCCAGATCAATGAACATCAAGGCGAGGGACGACTGCTCGCGTTGTGCGCGAGCCACTGATTGGGTCAAACGGTCATTAAACAGCCGCCGGTTGGGCAATTGGGTCAAGGTGTCGAAAAACGCCAATTGCGCCACTTCTTTTTCCAACTGCTTGCGCACGGTGATGTCACGCAGTACGGCAACGTAATGGGTAATTTGTCCGGTGCTGTCTTTCACTGCAGTGATGGTGATTTGCTCTGGATAAATATCACCATTTTTGCGCCGGTTCCAGATCTCGCCGCTCCACACTCCTGACGTTTGAATCGTTGCCCACAGGGCTGCATAGAAATCCGCATCGTGACGACCGGATTGCAGCATGCGCGGGGTCTTGCCAATCACCTCTTCTGGCTGGTAGCCCGTAATCTGGGTAAATGCATGGTTCGCCCGGAGAATGGTACTTTGTGCGTCGGTCACTATCATGCCGTCTTGCGACTCAAAGGCAATAGCGGCAATGTGCAAGTCCAACTCGGCGAGTTTTCTTGCGCGGATGTCACGCACTACAAAAATCAGCCCACTGGGTTGACCCTGATCATCACGCACAATTTCGGCATTGATTTCGGTGTCAATCACGCTGCCATCAAGGCAGACCAACCGGTACTCTTCAGCACCGTTGTACACCCCTTCAAACATGGCCGATATATTGGCCATGGCACGCTGCTCTTGTGCTGGATCACGAAAGTCGGCGGTGTTTCGACCCAGCAACTGATCTTCAGTTTTGCCGCCCATCAGTTTCACAGCAACCGGCGAGACATGTTGGATGATGCCCTGCAAATCGCTCACCACGACGCCGTCTGGCGAGGCGCTAAGTATCGACTGGTAAAGCCCTTGACTCTCGGAAAGCGCGTGTTGCACAAGTTTCTGAGTGGCCAGACTGGCGGCCAAGCGTCGGTTATTACGCAAAATGTAAATTGCAGTCAGGATGGCCAGTGTTAGCAATGCCAGCAACACATAGACGCGTTTCCAGTCAACGCCGTGCTGAACGTTGATAGCCACATGCTTGTTAGAAATGGCTTCACGCTCTTGTGCCGTGATGGTCTTGACGCCTTTGTCCAAAATGGCCAGAAGAATCGGCTCGTCTTTTGACACACCCATGCGCAAATGATTGGTGTACTCGGGTATCTGACCGGAAATCCTCAGATTAAAGAGTCCCTCTTTTTTAATCGCATGTGCCGCAACGATCAGCGAACGAATGGTCAGGTCAGCTTGGCGCGTTGAGACCAGCGTCATGGATTCCGATTCACTGGCGGTCAGGACGATCCTCAGATTGGGGAAATCACGTCGCACGCGCTCTTCAATACTGGTGCCCCGTGGCAGGGCAACGCGTTCATCTTTCAATCCTTTGGGGTCACCAACAAAACTATGATCCTCTCGGGCGATGATGACATTTGGATCGGAA
>JBIJDQ010000033.1:0-11426 GCA_044344025.1 Rhodoferax sp. | reverse complement strand
TATTTTGCTGTGCCCGAAAGCCGACTACATTGAGCAGGTGCAGGCCAGCATCAACCGCTTGCTGCCTGAGATGCCGCGCCGCGAGATCATTGCCAAGTCACTTACCGACCGTGGCGCGCTCATTCTGACCCGCAGCATGGAAGAGGCGTGTGCCATCAGCAACCAGATTGCGCCCGAGCACCTGGAGGTGTCGAGTCGTGACCCGCACCGATGGGAGCCCTTGCTCAAACATGCCGGAGCCATTTTTTTGGGTGCTTACACCAGTGAGAGCCTGGGCGACTACTGTGCAGGCCCGAATCACGTGTTGCCCACCAGTGGCACCGCGCGTTTCAGTTCACCGTTGGGGGTTTATGACTTCCAGAAACGCTCAAGCCTGATCGAGGTCAGTGAGCAGGGTGCTCAAACTCTGGGTCAGATCGCCTCGGTACTCGCTCGCGGCGAAGGCTTGCAAGCCCATGCCCGGGCCGCAGAGATGCGGCTCAAATAAACCTTTCTCGAATTTCATTCTTAATGACTTCACCGATAACCCAGCAGACCCAAAGCATGACCACCAAGCGCATCCGCCCCGATGTGCAAGCCATGCACGCTTACGTGGTGCAAGACGCCAGCGGCATGGTCAAACTTGATGCGATGGAAAACCCGCACACGTTGCCGCCCGCGTTGCAGCAGGCATTGGGGCAACGTCTGGGCGCTCTGGCGCTGAACCGTTACCCGGCCGGGCGTGTCAATGACCTGCGCGTTGCCCTGGCCAGTTACGCCCAGATGCCAGAGGGGTTTGACCTGATGCTGGGCAACGGCTCGGATGAACTCATCAGCCTGTTGTCACTGGCTTGCAGCATTCCACCAAGCGCTGCCAACGGCTTCAAGAAAGCGGTGGTGTTGGCCCCGCTGCCCGGTTTTGTGATGTACGCCATGAGTGCGCAGCTGCAAGGTCTGGACTTTGTCGGCGTGCCCCTGACGGCAGATTTTGAGCTGGACCAAGCCGCCATGCTCAATGCCATCGCGGCGCACCAACCCGCCATCACTTACCTGGCTTACCCCAACAACCCCACTGCCAATTTGTGGGACGACGAGGTGATGGAGCAAGTCATTCTGGCCGCAGGTGCACACGGCGGCCTGGTGGTGATTGACGAGGCCTACCAACCCTTTGCCGCCAAGAGCTACCTGGGGCGGCTGGCGCAGCACAGCCATGTGTTGCTGTTGCGCACCTTGAGCAAGTTTGGCCTGGCTGGTGTTCGTCTGGGTTACCTGATGGGGCCAAAGGCCTTGATTGCTGAACTTGACAAGGCCCGACCACCTTACAACGTGAGTGTGCTGAACTGCGAGGCTGCGCTGTTTGCGCTTGAACATCAAGCGGTTTTTGAGGCTCAGGCGCTGGATGTTCGGGCACAACGCACTCTCATTTTCGAGGCTTTGGCAAAATTGCCACAGGTTCAGGCTTACCCCAGTGATGCCAACATGCTGCTGGTGCGTGTACCCGATGCGCAAAAAACTTTTGATGGCATGGTCGCGCGCGGGGTGTTGGTCAAGAACGTTTCTAGAATGCACCCATTGCTTGCCCAGTGCCTGCGCCTGACGGTGGGCACTGCCGCAGAGAACCACCAGATGTTGACCGCTTTGGAAGCTTCTTTATGACAAATTTTGCCTTGACCGAATTGCCAGAAAACCACAGCGCGCGTGCGCCGCGCACCGCCGAGGTGACCCGCAACACGGGTGAAACCAACATCACCGTGCGCCTGAATCTGGATGGCACCGGACAGTCCCGCCTGCACACCGGCATTGGTTTTTTTGACCACATGCTAGACCAGATCGCCCGCCATGGGCTGATTGATCTGGACATTGATGCCGAGGGTGACCTGCACATTGACGGTCACCACACGGTTGAAGACGTGGGCATTACCCTGGGCCAAGCCGTGTTCAAGGCGGTGGGCGACAAAAAAGGCATTCGCCGTTATGGCCATGCCTATGTGCCGCTGGACGAGGCCTTGAGCCGCGTGGTGATTGATTTCTCTGGCCGCCCCGGTTTGGCGATGGATGTGCCGTTCACCTGTGGGGCGATTGGCACGTTTGACACCCAGTTGGTGCACGAGTTTTTTCAGGGGTTTGTGAACCACGCACTGGTCACCTTGCACATTGACAACCTTAAAGGAGTCAACGCGCACCACCAGGCTGAGACCGTCTTCAAGGCCTTCGCTCGCGCCCTGCGCAGCGCGCTTGAATACGACCCGCGTGCCTTGGGCTCCATTCCGTCAACCAAGGGTTCGCTCTAGTTTTTTTAGTCAAATTGGCCTGTAGTGCCCGTCTATATTGCGTTAGCAGCTATGAATTTGAAAGTATCTCGTGCGTCTGGCAAAACCGTTGCCGTGGTCGACTACGGCATGGGCAACCTGCGGTCTGTGTCGCAGGCGGTGCAGGCTGCAGCGGCAGGAACCGGGTTTGAGGTCGTTATCACGCAAGACCCTGACGTGGTGCGTGCGGCTGAGCGCGTGGTCTTGCCCGGCCAAGGTGCCATGCCGGACTGCATGCGGGAACTGCGTGAGTCGGGTTTGCAGGCCTCGGTGCTGGAGGCAGCCGCAAGCAAACCCTTGTTTGGTGTGTGTGTGGGCATGCAAATGCTGCTGGACCACAGTGCCGAGGGCAACACGCCGGGCTTGGGTTTGATCCACGGCGAGGTGATTAAATTTGAGTTGGCCGGGCGGTTGCAGGCGGACGGCAGCCGTTTCAAGGTGCCACAAATGGGCTGGAACCAGGTTTGGCGTGCTAACCACGGCGGTGCGCCCCATCCGGTGTGGGGCGAGGTGCCCGATGGCAGCTACTTTTACTTTGTGCACAGCTTTTACGCAAAACCGTCAGATGCGCGCCACAGCGTGGGTGAGACTGACTACGGTCAGCGCTTCAGTTCGGCCATTGCGCGTGATAATATTTTCGCAACCCAATTTCACCCGGAAAAAAGTTCCGAACACGGCCTAAGCCTCTACCGCAACTTCCTGCACTGGAACCCCTGACACCCACTTCCACCCTGTCACGCGCGATGGCATTGATTGTTTTTGTGCGACGCAGGTTCACCTGTCCTCTTCCCGATTTCTTCCACCCCAAACCCTAAGCATCATGCTTTTAATTCCTGCGATCGATCTTAAAGACGGCCATTGTGTGCGCCTGCAACAAGGTGACATGACCCTTTCCACCACCTTCAGCGAAGAACCTTCTGTGATGGCGCGCAGTTGGGTTGACAAAGGCGCACGCCGCGTGCATTTGGTGGACTTGAACGGCGCCTTTGCCGGGCAGCCCAAAAACGAGGCCGCCATCCGCAAGATTCTCAAAAGCATTGGCAGTGAAGTGGATGTGCAATTGGGCGGCGGGATTCGCGACCTCGACACCATCGAGCGTTACCTTGATGCTGGCTTGCGTTACGTCATCATTGGCACGGCGGCGGTGCGCAACCCGGGCTTTCTCCAAGATGCCTGCACCGCGTTTGGTGGTCACATCATCGTGGGCCTGGATGCCAAAGACGGCAAGGTGGCCACCGACGGTTGGAGCAAACTCACCCGCCACGACGTGGTGGACTTAGGCAAGAAGTTTGAAGATTTTGGTGTCGAGTCCATCATCTACACCGACATTGGCCGCGACGGCATGCTGACCGGCATCAACATTGAGGCCACCGTGCGCCTGGCGCAGGCCTTGACCATTCCAGTGATTGCCTCTGGAGGACTGTCCAACATGGCTGACATTGAGGCACTGTGTGCCGTGGAGGCCGAAGGCATTGAAGGCGTCATTTGTGGTCGAGCCATTTACAGCGGCGACCTTGATTTTGAAGCTGCACAGGCGCGGGCCGATGAGTTGAACGGTTAGCAATAGGCTTCAAAGTTGCTCATGGAAAAATCTTGGAAAGAAGCCATTAAGAAGGTGCTACAAGAGTCAGATAAGCCTTTGCATTACACGGAGATATCTGAACAAATTTTGTCACGTGGCTATTACGAGACCGACGGGGCAACACCAGCCGCAACGGTCAATGCTCAGATGGCGACATCGATCAAACACGATGGTGATAAATCGCCATTTATTCGTGTCGGAAAAGGCATTTTTGCACTCAAAGAAGTTGCGACTACCGCAACCGTTTTGGAATCGAAACAGGTTCCCAAACTGGAAAAGTTGAAAGGGCTTACCGAACTGGATGTGGAGTCATCAGATTCAATTATTCACTCCTTTGGCATGTACTGGCAACGTGACCTTGTCGTTTGGCGAAGCGATCTGAAAATATATGGCAAGCAACAGGCGCAGTCTGCGCCGGTCGATTTTGGCAAACAAAAAGGCATTTACATTCTTTATGACCACCACACGGTTGTCTATGTGGGGCGTTCTATTGATCGACCTCTCGGAAAACGTCTTTTTGAACACACAGGAGACCGCTTGGGTAGTCGATGGAATCGGTTTTCATGGTTTGGTTTGCTTGATGTCACACACGATGGCAACCTTCGAGAAGCACCTCTCAACACGTCGCTAGCTGGTTTGGTTGCAACACTTGAAGCCTTGTTGATTGAGGCACTTGAGCCGCCACAGAATAGAAAAAGAGGTGACGATTTTTCTGCTGTTGAGTACATCCAGGCCATTGATCCTGAATTGAAAGAGAAAGAGATTCAGAACACGCTACGCTCGATTGAGCAAAAAATGAGGGGTGGCTCGTGAAAGGGCCTGGCACTGAAGATGTCCGCTGGCATCAGCGTTTGGCCAATTACAGACGGGCTTTGGTGCAACTACAGCAAGCGGTGGCACTGCGTCGGGTCCGTAAGCTGAGCGAATTGGAGCAGCAGGGACTGATTCAGGCGTTTGAATACACCCACGAACTGGCTTGGAAAGTCATGAAGGATTACCTGCGCAGCTTGGGGATGAATGATCTGCTTGCTTCGCGGGATTCAACGCGGGCGGCGTTTGCCGCAGACCTTGTTTCGGATGGTGAGGCGTGGATGGACATGATTCTTTCGCGTAACTTGTCATCGCACACTTACAACCTGGACACCGCGAATCACTTGGTTTCAAAAATTGCGGCCATGTACGCGCCCTTGTTCGGCGCTTTCGAGCAAAAAATGTTGGAAATTCAAGCGCGTGATTGTTCCTGAAAATAATAATTCCCCCACCGATTTGGGCGCTGAGCCAACCTTTGGTTTGACAGATCATGCCTTGGGGTTGCTTAGGGGTTTTTTTTCTGCCGATCCGCAGATCGAAAAAGCCATCGTTTATGGTTCGCGTGCTATCGGCAACTTTCGAAACGGTTCAGATATTGACATCACGTTAGATGCGCCGGGTATGGATTTTGATGATTTTGTGCGCTTGTGCTCTGGGGTTGATGACCTTATGTTGCCCTGGAATATTGATCTGTCCTTGCTCTCACACATTGATAACCCGGATTTATTGAGCCACATTGCCCGTGTCGGCAAACCACTTTGGATAAGAAAACAATCTCATGCTTGCTAAACGCATCATCCCCTGCCTTGACGTGACCGGTGGTCGCGTAGTCAAAGGTGTCAACTTTGTGGAACTGCGCGATGCCGGTGACCCGGTTGAGATCGCCGCACGTTACAACGAGCAAGGCGCCGACGAGTTGACCTTTCTCGACATCACCGCCACCAGCGACGCGCGCGACATGATTTTGCACATCATTGAAGCCGTGGCCAGCCAGGTGTTCATTCCTCTGACCGTGGGCGGTGGGGTGCGCACGGTGGACGATGTGCGTCGCCTGCTCAATGCCGGTGCAGATAAAACCAGCTTCAACTCGGCGGCCATTGCCAACCCGCAGGTTATTCGTGACGCGTCTGCCAAATACGGCGCGCAGTGCTTTGTGGTGGCGATTGATGCCAAACGGCGCTCAGTTGAAGATGCCCTTCGGCGCGATGCACAAGGTCAAATCATGGGCGAGGGCTGGGACGTTTACAGCCATGGCGGGCGCAAAAACACCGGCCTGGATGCAGTGACTTGGGCTCGGCAGATGGCAGACTTTGGCGCGGGAGAAATTTTGCTCACCAGCATGAACCGCGATGGCACCAAGGCCGGGTTCGATCTGGAGTTGACCCGTGCGGTGAGTGATGCGGTGAATGTGCCGGTGATTGCCTCCGGCGGCGTGGGCACACTAGACCATTTGGCCGATGGCATTCAGCTGGGGCGCGCCGATGCGGTGCTGGCCGCCAGCATCTTTCACTATGGTGAGTTCACTGTAGCGCAGGCCAAGGCGCACATGGCGCAACGCGGCATACCGGTCAGAATCTAATTCTTTAAGCCTTTTTAGGCTACAGCGCTCTCTGTATAAGCGCTAATAGCTATTAAAAACGCAGCAAAAAAAGCTTAACCAAACGACCAACAATACCGCCATGAACTGGTTAGACACACTCAAATGGGACGCGCAAGGCTTGGTGCCAGCCATTGCACAAGAGCAGGGCACGGGCGACGTGCTGATGTTTGCCTGGATGAACCGCGAGGCACTGCAAAAAACGGCTGAACTGGGTCGTGCGGTGTATTTCAGCCGGTCGCGCAACAAACTTTGGTTCAAGGGCGAAGAATCCGGCCATGTGCAAACCGTGCATGAGATTCGCGTGGACTGCGATCAGGATGTGATTTTGCTTAAAGTCACACAAACTGGCCACACGCCGGGTCTGGCTTGCCATACCGGGAGGCACAGCTGTTTTTTCAGTGTGTATGACAATGGTGAGTGGAAAACCGTTGAACCGGTTTTGAAAGACCCGACAACCATTTACAAATCCTGATGAGTTCCAACCCAAATTCTGCCGATGCGTTGGCCGCACTGGCCGCAGTGATTGAATCCCGCCTGCCCGCGCACGGAGGCAACCCCGAAGCCAGTTATGTGGCGCGCCTGTTGCACAAGGGGCCAGAGGCGTTCTTGAAAAAAATTGGTGAAGAAGCCACCGAGGTGGTCATGGCGGCCAAAGATGCCGACCATGGCGGCGACCCGAAGAAAATTGTGTATGAAGTGGCCGACCTGTGGTTTCACAGCATGATTGCCCTGGCGCACTACGGCCTGAGTCCATCTGACGTGATTGCTGAACTCCAGCGCCGAGAAGGTACCAGTGGCATTGAAGAAAAAGCCATGCGCAAGGTGCTTGTGCGGGAAACGCAGAGTCAAGGAGAAAGCCCGTGACAGAAGACTTTACCAATGCGCCAAAACCATCTGGCGAATCACGTGAACTTGACATCCAAACCCTTAATGGACTCAACGCTTGGGGGACTCTGAGCTACATCCTGCACCTGGTCGTTGCCGTGGGTGCGTTGATACCGGGCGGCCAGTTCGGCCCGGTGCTGCTGATCGTGGCGCTGGTGATTGACTTGGTTAAACGCGGCGATGCAACGGGCACTTGGCACGCCTCACATTTTCGCTGGCGCATTCGCACAGTGATCATCGCCGCACTTCTGTATGCCGTTACCGCACCCTTGTGGTTGCTGCTTTTCCTGCCAGGTTGGCTGGCCTGGTTGGGGATCTCAGTGTGGTTTTTGTACCGCATCGTTACGGGTATGGTGCGTATGAACAAGGGCTTACCTATGGAGATGCCATCATGACTGAAAACGTGGTCAAGTACGACCCGGATTGCCTGTTTTGCAAAATTGTGGCGGGCACCATCCCCTCAAAGCTGGTGTATCAAGACGACGAGTTGTACGCGTTCCATGACATTAACCCTTGGGCACCAGTGCATTTTCTGGTTATTCCCAAGCTTCATATTGCCTCCATGACCCTGCTTACCGACGACCATGCGGCCATGATGGGACGCATGATGGTGTTGATTCCGAAGTTGGCGTTGCGGATGGGCTGCAACCCGTATCCGGAAGGTGGCTTTCGCCTGCTGTGCAACACCGGGGTTCAGGGCGGTCAGGAGGTGCACCACCTGCACGTCCACGTGATGGGTGGCCCGCGGCCCTGGTTGCGGGGTTAAATCCGAAGCTGCTGGCGCACGGGCTTGTGCTGCCGTTTAAAATCAAATTTGTTTGTTAGGAGACTACGATGGGTTCATTTTCTATTTGGCACTGGTTGATTGTTCTGTTGATCGTCATCATGGTGTTTGGCACCAAAAAACTCAAAAACCTGGGCGGTGACCTCGGTGGCGCTGTCAAAGGTTTCAAAGATGGCATGAAGGAAGGTGGGGCTGCACCTGAGGTCACACCGGCCGCAGCACCGCAGGTTCCAGGCGCAACCGCCGCTGAAAAAACCACGATTGACGTGGAAGCCAAACAAAAGTCCTGATGTTTGCGACTTGGTTTAGCCTGGGTCAGACATGATTGATCTAGGTATTTCAAAACTGGCCTTGATCGGTGCCGTTGCGCTTATCGTGATTGGTCCGGAAAAGTTGCCCCAGGTTGCGCGCACCGTGGGCACTTGGCTAGGCAAGGCACAGCGATATGTGTCAGACGTCAAGGCCGAGGTCAATCGCTCCATGGAGCTTGATGAACTCAAAAAAATGAAGGACTCGGTTGAGAGCGCAGCCAAGGATGTCAGCCAGTCCATCCAGTCCAACGCTGCTGATTTTGAGAAGTCCTGGGCAGAGGCCACCCAAACGGCTTCTGACGGCATCTCTGACTACCGCCCATCGCTGCCAGACACCACGCCTGCGTACCGTCACCCCAAGAAAAACTGGCGCCTGAAACAGGGTGCTACCCCCAATTGGTTCAAGGCCCGCACAGGTGTGCGTACCAAAGCCTTGTCGGGTGCAGCCAGAGTGGCGCGTTTTCGGCCAACCAAATTTAATTGATGACAGATTCCAGTAAAAAAGAAGACGAATTGGCAGGTTCCGAGCAACCGTTTGTGACCCACCTCGTTGAGTTGCGTGACCGCCTGGTCAAAGCCGTTTTGGCAATTGTGGTGATGGCCATTGCCCTGGGTCTTTATCCCGGCCCTGGTGCGCTTTATGATTTGATGGCCGCGCCTTTGGTGGCGCATTTGCCCAAGGGTGCGACCTTGATTGCCACTTCGGTGATCTCTCCCTTCATGGTCCCGCTGAAGGTGCTGCTGATGGCGGCCTTCATGCTGGCCTTGCCTGTGGTGTTGTACCAGTTGTGGGCATTTGTGGCCCCCGGCCTGTACTCAAATGAGAAAAAGCTGGTCTTACCCCTGGTGGTGTCGAGCACCGTGCTGTTTTTTGTCGGAGTGGCCTTTTGCTACTTCTTCGTGTTTGGCCGCGTGTTCGCATTCATCCAGAGTTTTGCGCCCGCCAGCATCACCGCTTCACCTGACATTGAGGCCTACCTGGGGTTTGTGCTGTCAATGTTTTTGGCCTTCGGTTTGGCGTTTGAGGTGCCGGTGGTGGTGGTGGTACTGGCCCGCATGAATATTTTCAGCATTGCAAAGCTTAAAGAGTTTCGCGGCTACTTTGTCGTGCTGGCCTTCATCATTGCGGCCATCGTCACCCCGCCCGATGTCGTGTCGCAACTGGCATTGGCCATTCCCATGGTGCTGCTTTACGAGGTGGGCATCTGGGCGGCACAAATCTTCATTCGGCACACCAAGGCACCGGAAGAAGCGTCGCAAGCTTCAGAAAGTTAATGTTTTCAGGCTGAAGTGCTTGTCGGTTAAGCAATTGTTGCTATTGTTAACACAGTGTTCAGTTCGACAATCATTGAACTTGTTGCCGTGGTTTTGGACGTACCCCAGGAGTGACCTGCAATTTGGCTGGACCACTGGGGCGTTGCACATCAAAGGCCGTCACCGTGCCAGGCTTCAAGGAGGCGACCTGGGTCAACAACTCAGAGACGTTGTGCACTTCCCGGCCAGCCACACTGGTCACCACATCGCCCGGTTTGATACCCGCCTTTGCAGCCGGGCCGTTTTGCAAGACACCGGTAATGATGACACCCTGCTGAGCCGCCACGCCAAAGGTTTGAGCCATTTCAGGCGTAAGTTCGCTGGGTTCCACACCAATCCAGCCACGGGTGACCTGTCCATCTTTGACAATGCCTTCCAGCACCATTTTGGCGGTGGACACAGGAATGGCAAACCCAATGCCCATGCTGCCCCCCGAGCGTGAGTAAATGGCCGTGTTGATGCCCAGCAGGTTGCCGCTGGTGTCAACCAAGGCTCCACCAGAGTTGCCAGGGTTGATGGCTGCGTCGGTTTGAATGAAGTTCTCAAAGGTATTGATGCCCAACTGGTTGCGTCCCAGCGCGCTGACAATGCCGCTCGTCACCGTCTGGCCGACCCCAAAAGGGTTACCAATGGCCAATACCTGGTCACCCACCTGCAGGCTGTCGGAGCTGCCCAGCACAATCACGGGCAAGCGGTCGAGTTCAATTTTGAGTACCGCAAGGTCGGCATCCGGGTCGGTGCCAATCACCTTGGCAGGCGCACGTCGACTGTCGTTCAGGATCACTTCAATCTCGTCGGCGCTTTCGACCACATGGTTGTTGGTCAGAATATAGCCATCGGCGCTCACAATCACGCCACTGCCCAAACCTACCTGAGGTTCGTTTTGTTGCTCGCCAAAAAAGAACTTGAACCAAGGGTCATTGCTGTGTGGGCCCGGACGGGCGTTTTTGCTGGTGTTGATGCTGACCACAGCCAGAGACGACTTCTGCGCTGCCAAACGGAAACTGCCTGCGGGCACTGCTCCCACGTTGCTCGCTGGCGCTTCAATCACTGCGACGGTGCCGATGCGGTTGTTGCGAAGGTCCAGCCAGCCGGGTTTGAGCGTTCCAATGACAAAATAGGCGGCCAAAAAAATGGTGACAGACTGGGAAAACAACAACCAAAAACGTTTCATGGACAATGCCAAAAATTGGCTTAGTGAGGGTGGAGTAAACAAATTGTAGGTGTCTGGTCGATTTTCAATGCATAAGTTCACTGTCACGGTTTTTATTGAGCCAGCTGCGCCTGGCAAACCAGCGCTTGGTGCGCCCTGCAATGGGTGTGGTTTGTGTTGTTTGCTGGAGCCTTGCCCGTTAGGCGTGGTGTTGTCAGGCTACCGGCAAGGTGCGTGCCAGACCCTGCGGTGGCAGCCAGGACCAAAGCTGTACCGTTGCGGAGCCATCATTAGCCCCAAAGAAGTGTTGCGCGCACGCCTGCCCGTTTACTTGCGTGGGACGGTGGTGCCTTTGGCGTGGCTCCTGGGGCGGTTGGCGCGGCGTTGGGTGGCCGCCGGCCTGGGCTGTGACTGCGACGCAAAAGCGATTGACTGCCCCAAAGTGTCATCCACCCCGCAGGCTTGACGGTGCCCTTTATCATTAACGCCTGCGCCTTGGGGACCCACTTTGACGATTAAACGCTCTGAACTCTTGAATGCCTTTCACGCCTTGCTGGTGCCCGACCGGTTTCGTGACCATGGCCCCAACGGCTTGCAAGTTGAGGGGCGGGACAGAGTGCACAAAATCGTCTCCGGGGTAACTGCAAGCCGCGCGCTGATTGAGGCTGCCATTGCCTCTGGCGCAGACGCCCTGCTGGT
>JBIJDQ010000412.1:0-3239 GCA_044344025.1 Rhodoferax sp. | reverse complement strand
TCCAGTTGGTCATCACGGCGACTGGGGCGGTTGGGTGGCATCACCACCGTCTCAAGGCCATAAATCTCCTGAAATTCATAAGCCTCGGTGTCGGCAGTGCCAGTCATGCCAGCCAACTTGCCGTAAAGACGGAAGTAATTCTGGAAGGTGATCGAGGCCATGGTCTGGTTCTCAGGCTGGATCGCTACCCCTTCTTTGGCTTCAACGGCTTGGTGCAGGCCATCGCTCCAGCGGCGACCCGTCATCAGTCGACCTGTGAACTCGTCCACAATCACAACCTCACCGGCCTGCACCACATAGTGCTGGTCACGGTGGTACAGATGCTGGGCACGCAGGGCGGCGTACAGATGGTGCATCAGCGTGATGTTGGCCGGGTCGTAAAGGCTGGCACCCTCGGGAAGCAGGCCCATCTCAAACAAAAAGAGTTCGGCGTTCTCATGGCCACGCTCGGTGAGAAACACCTGATGGCTTTTTTCGTCCATGGTGAAGTCACCCACCTTGGTGATGCCCTCGCCCGTGTGCGGGTCGGCCTCACCCTCCTGCTTTTCAAGTTTGGGAACCATTAGCTTGATGGCCTGGTACAGATTGGTCTGGTCTTCAGCCTGCCCGCTGATGATCAACGGTGTGCGGGCTTCGTCGATCAAGATGGAGTCCACCTCGTCGACGATGGCGTAGTTCAGGCCACGCTGCACCCGGTCTGCGGCTTCATAGACCATGTTGTCACGCAGGTAGTCAAAGCCGAATTCGTTGTTGGTGCCGTAGGTAATGTCTGCACGGTAGGCCGCCTGCTTTTCTTCACGTGGCATATTTGGCAGGTTGATGCCCACCGACAAACCCAGAAAGTTGTACAGCTTGCCCATCCACTGCGCGTCACGGTTGGCCAGGTAGTCGTTCACTGTGACCACATGCACACCCTTGCCCGACAGCGCATTAAGGTAAACCGGCAACGTGGCGGTAAGCGTTTTGCCCTCACCCGTGCCCATTTCAGAAATTTTGCCGTTATGCAAGGACATGCCACCCAGCATTTGCACGTCAAAGTGGCGCATTTTCATGACGCGTTTTGAGCCCTCACGCACCACGGCAAAGGCTTCGGGCAACACGTCGTCCAGCGCCTCACCCTTGGCAATACGACTTCTGAATTCTTCAGTTTTTCCACGCAAGTCGTCGTCGGACAGCTTCTCAAAGCCGGGTTCCAACGCATTCATTTTGGCCACAGAGTGACGGAATTTTTTGAGCAAGCGGTCATTGCGACTGCCGAAAATTTTGGTGAGGAAGTTGGTGGCCATGAATACAGGGCGCACAACAAAGCCAGGTTTGGCCAAGCTGTCGCGCAATCCTTTTTTTACAATCTAACTGAAATGGGGACGACTGGGCGAAATTCAAATGCTTGTGCGCTGAACAAGCACGAGCAGACAGGTCGGATTTTACCTTTGCGCTGACCGCCCAGGTTCAGGCGACGACCAAGGCATAAAAAAGCTCTGCAATGGCTTGCTATCGCTTGATGTCTCGCGCCTTGGCAGAACTGGCCAACTGCTCTATGGCGACCGGGTTACCGGCCAACAAAAACTTTTGTGGATCTTGGAAAACACCTTGCACCAGCACCTCAAAGTGCAGATGCGAGCCAGTTGAGCGACCACTGTTGCCAACCTCGGCGATTTTTTGACCACGCTTGACCAAATCACCTTTTTTCACAAAGACCCTGGATGCATGGGCATAACGTGTAACAAGTTCATTGCCATGGTCTACTTCCACCAAGTTGCCGTATTCGGTGTGGTACTCCTGCGCCACCACAATGCCACCAGCCGCTGACAAAATAGGCGTTGAAACCGGCGCGGGAAAATCAAGACCAGTGTGTAGTGCAGACCGACCTGATAGAGGGTCCAGACGCCAGCCGAACGCCGAGCCCAAATCTGAGTCACTGACGGGTTTTTGGGTCGGAACCATCTGGTTGCGCATCTTGCGCTCAAAAAGTCGCGATTCAAGCACGGTCAACAAGTCTGTGCGATGGTGGGTCAAACGCTCCAGTTCGTCCATTGTTCCTTGCACCTCATCAAGGGTCAGTGAACGGCCCTTGACCTCAATGCCGCCTTGGCCGCTCAAGGCTTTGAATGGCGGCGCCTTAACCCCTGCTAGGCCTGAAACGCGCTCCCCCAAAGACTCCAGTTGTGTGAGCGAGGCCTGCATTTCACCAAGGCGGCGCGCCATCAGGTCAAGGTTCTCGCGCAGGTACCGGTCACGCTGTTCAAACTCGTCTTTAACCACCAGTTTGACCAGTGACCCAATAACTGGCCAGCCGTCACGCGCGCCCTTAAGAAAAACCCAATGGTAGAGACCCAGCGCCAGTAGCATCAGCACAAAAGCACTGACCACAAACGCTGCAACCAGTTGCACACCGGTAAGGTGAAGTGCCCGAGACTTGGCAAGCCAGGCATCCGTGATAATCAATTGCATCTGTCCAGACCCCTCACCAATGAATCGTCGCCCGCCATCAGTTACCCTATTGCAAGCCAGCCAAAACAATCCTGGCTTGGCCAGGTTGATGGACCTAAACCGTGAATCGAACGCCCGGCTGAAAGCCATTACTGAATTGATTCCCCAACCACTTCGCAGCGACGTGCTGGCGGGTCCATATGAAGAAGGGGTGTGGTGTTTGCTGCTGACCAACACCACCACAGCAGCCAAACTGCGTCAGCTGCTCCCTGCATTTGAAGCGCACCTCAGGGTGCAGTCCCTGGGTGTCACATCAATTCGACTAAAGGTACGTCGCTAGGGATTGTCGGATTCGACCAATCAGCACAACTCATTGATTTTCAACGATTTACCATTCACGAAAACTCACTTCGTACCCCCGGTTTACCTTGGATACCCCAGAATCAACCCACAACCTCGTCCATCACGTCGATAGAGAATCTGTAGCGGAAATTGCTACAAATCAAATCTTGAAGTGGGGAATTATGCAACACATCACCGCCGCCGGATCAGCGCCAGCGTAGCCAGCCACTCTCACACGGCAAGGAATTTCCATAACAGTTACGAAATAGGGTTGCGCCACTTTGCGGCCTCACGGGCTTTTCGTGCTGCCATCAACGTCACGTCTGGGTAGCTGCCCAGGGCTAATTGCTTTTCAACACCAGCGACACTGTATTTCAGAAACCAGCGTTTTGAACCCTGATGGCCACTTCAAATTCCCCCACCTTTGGCCAGTCAAATTCCCCCAGGCAGGACGGCCAAATTATCAA
>JBIJDQ010000413.1:0-3239 GCA_044344025.1 Rhodoferax sp. | reverse complement strand
TGGGTGATGCGGCCCATCACATCGGTGGCCACCACCGCATCGCCAATCGAATTCAGCGTAATGGCCAGGTTTTGCTGGCTTTCTTTCAGCGCCGCTTCGCGTTGCGACCACAGCGACAGAAGTCGGTTAAAGCCACTGATGAGTTGACCTATTTCATCTTGCCGGTTGACGGGCAGGGGCTGCGCTATCTGGTTTGAATTCGCCAGGGCCGTCATTTCATCGGCTGTGGCCACCAGGGGCGAAAGCTGTCGCTGCAAAATCCACCAGGTCAGCGCACCGGTCAGCAAGGTCAGCAGCAGGGTCGCCAGGAGCATGCGTTGCTGCATGTCGTCAATGGGCGCAAACGCTTCTGCAGTCGGCATGACTACTCCCAAGAACCACCCAGCAACCGGAATGCCTTTGGCTGCACTGAGTTCTTCCACGTCACGCGAGCTGACGGCGACACCGAAGCCTTCATAACCTTGCATGTAGCGGTCGTGCATGGTGTTGGCACCGGGTGGCGGCAGCGGCTGCATGGTGCGGCTCTTGTCCGAGGCCGTCACAAACAGTTGATGTTGCGGCGCCACCAGCAGATAGCCCCCCGTTTTGCCATAACGCCCGGCGGTTACCTTGTCCAAAAAGTTGGGTTTACCCAGATTGATGGTGGCCACCAGGGTTCCGATCACTGCGCCTGCGGTATTGCGTAATGGTGTGACGATGCTGAATATGGGGGCCCCCAGCTTTTTGCCCATGGCAGGGCGGCCAATGACTGTTTTGCCCGTCTTGAGCGGTCCAGAAACCGAGTCGCGGTCGATGTAGTTGGTGCCTGTGCGTCCACTGGACCGTGGCACATCGGCAATCGCCGTGCCGTTGGCATCAGTGGCGAACACGCCACCGTTAAACATCAGCAGCAGAATCGGGTTCTGTTCCAGAATGGCTTGCAAAGCAGCCGGTGTGCCAACCTGCCGCTCATCAATTTGCTTGGCGATCTGTTCAAGTGCCATCAGCCGGTCGTTTAGCCCTTCGTTGACTTCTGCGGCAACAACCGAAATGTTCTGAAACTGCTGTTCACCCAACACACGTTGCATGTCGACCCTGAGCAAGTGGCTCACGTAAAAAGAGAGCGCCCATAAGTTGGCCACAAAAACAGCCAGCGTAATCACCGTGGCTCGGGTTCTCAGCGAGTGCTGCCACGGGACTCTCAGGTTTGTTTTAGGTGACATATTTACTATCTTTAAAGTAGCTACTTATGCAATATTCACAGGGACTAAAGCCCTATTTGTCTCATAAAAAAGAACCCTGTTGCGTCCGGCATCCTTGGCTTGGTACATGGCAGCATCGGCCCACTTCATGAGGTCAGTCTGGCTTTCTTGGTGGTTGACAAACATCACCACACCGATGCTGGCGCTGCAATGGTGCTCGACGGTGATGACGGGGTCGCTCGACCGGGTGACAGTCAACAAGTAGGGTGCAACCAACGCGGCCCGGATTTTCTCGGCCACGGCGCTGGCTTGTTCGGTGGAGTGCGCCAGGTCAGTGTCAAGTTCACTGAGCAACACCACAAACTCGTCACCGCCTAACCGGGCAACAGAGTCGGCACCACGCACACTGTCAGTTAGACGTCTGGCTACCTCAAACAACAGCAGATCGCCCACATCGTGCCCGTGTGTGTCGTTCAAGGGCTTGAAGTTGTCCAGGTCCAGGAACATCAAGGCACCATATTGCCCCGTGCGTTTGCTGCTGGCCATGGCTTGGCCCAATCGGTCGTCAAGCAAGCGCCGGTTGGGCAGTTGGGTAAGCGGGTCAATGAAGGCCAGTTGGCGAATTTGCTCTTGCAACGTGTTGCGTTCAGCCTGGGCCTGATGCGCTTCGGTGATGTCGGTGTGTGTGCCAATGACACGCAGGGGCTTGCCCGCAGCATCACGGGCAACCACCAAGCCCCGGTCCAGTATCCACTTCCAGCTGCCATTCTTGCAACAGACGCGGTGTTCGTTGAGGTACAGGGGTGTCTGGCCGTCCAGATGCGCTTGCACCTCGGTCATGGTGCGCGCCAGATCATCGGGATGCACGCGCTTCTGCCATTCGTCCAGACCGCATCCAATGTCGTCCACGGAAAAGCCCAGCATTTCCTTCCAGCGCTTGCTGAAAAACACTGTACCCGCCAATACGTTCCAGTCCCACAGGCCGTCCCCAGCCCCTTCGATGGCAAACTTCCAGCGAAACTCGCTGTCAATCAGTGCTGTTTCCCGCTTACCCAGAGCCTCCAGCAGATGATTGAAGCCGCCAATCATTGCGCCGATTTCGTCGTGGCGGGTGATGGGCAGCGGCTTGACGGACAGGCGACTGGTGGCCAACACGGCCAAGGCCCTTGATGTGCGCAGCATGGGGGCGAGTTGGCGTTGCAACATCCACCAGGTCAGCGCGCCGGTCAGCAAGCTCAGAAAAATGGTGGTCCACAGCATGCGTTGTTGCATGTCGTTAATGGGTGCAAACGCCTCTGCGGTCGGCATCACCACAGCCAGGAACCAGCCCGCTACCGGGATGGCTTTGGCAGCACTGAGTTCCTCCACGCCTGCGGCATTGACCGCAATGCCGTAACCCTCAAAACCCAGCATGTAGCGGTCATGCATGGTGTTGATGCCGGGGGCCGGAAGTGGCTGCATGATGCGGCTCTTGTCCGAGGCTGTCACAAACAGCTGATGTTGCGGTGCCACCAGCAAATAGCCCCCTGTCTTGCCATAGGTGCCCTGGGTAATTTTGTCCAGAAAATTGGGCTTGCCCAAGTTGATGGTGGCCACCAGGGTGCCGATCACCACGCCTGCGGCATTGCGTATGGGTGCGACGATGCTGAAGATGGGTGCCCCCAGTTTCTTGCCCATCGCGGGGCGGCCAATGACTGTTTTGCCCTCCTTCAGCGGCACGGACACCGACTCGCGGTCCAGGTAGTTGGTGCCAATTCGGCCACTGGACAGCGGCACATCCGCAATCGCCGTACCCTGAGTGTCAGTGGCGAACACGCCGCCATTGAACAGGCTTTGCAGAAGTGGGCGCTGCTCCAGACGGGCCTGTAGCGCGGCCGGATCGTCCATTAAATGTGCGTCAATTTCTTTGGCGATCAGTTCCAGCGCAGCCTGTCGGTCACTGAGTTCGTGATTGATTTGTGCCGCCACAAAGGATGCGGCCTGAAATTGTTGTTGGCCCAGCACGCGCTGCATGTCCACTTTCAGCATGTGGGCGGCATAAACCGAGAGCGTCCACAG
>JBIJDQ010000411.1:0-3243 GCA_044344025.1 Rhodoferax sp. | reverse complement strand
CTGAAAGGCTTCGCAATTGGACACCGAGCTGATTTCACGGTAGGTGTTCTGCGCAGGCAACCAGACCTCAAGGTCGTAGGTCTTGCTGGCACCAAAACCCATGTCACCGGTGCACAGGCTCATCACCCGGTAGGGCAGGCCCAGCTTTTGCAAAATGGCTTCGGCATGGCCGGTCATGGCTTCCAATGCCGCGTAGCTCGTCTCAGGGTGAACGATTTGCACCATTTCCACCTTGTCAAACTGATGCTGGCGGATCAGGCCACGGGTGTCGCGCCCGGCGCTGCCCGCCTCAGACCTGAAACACGGCGAATGGCCGGTGAGCTTGATGGGCAATTCGGCCTCCGCCACCACCACGTCACGCACAAAGTTGGTCAGCGGCACCTCGGCCGTGGGGATCAGGTACAGCGCGGTGTTGTCAGGCTGGGCCTCGCCGTCCTGGCCGCCTTTTTTGGCGGCAAACAGGTCGCCTTCAAACTTGGGCAACTGGCCGGTGCCACGCAAAGTGTCACCGTTGACGATGTACGGGGTGTAACACTCGGTGTAGCCGTGTTCGAGGGTTTGCACATCGAGCATGAACTGCGCCAACGCCCGGTGCATTCTGGCCACCGGGCCTTTCATGACGGTAAATCGTGAACCCGTCAATTTGACACCCATCTCGAAGTCCAGGCCCAGCGGTGTGCCCACATCCACATGGTCTTTGACGGCAAAGTCAAAGACGCGGGGCTGACCCCAACTGCGCACCACCACATTGGCATGTTCGTCCGCACCCACCGGCACACTCTCGTGGGGCAGGTTAGGCACGGCCAGCAGCAGGGTTTGCATGTCAAGCTGAATCTGCTCCAGGCGCTTGGCGGAAGCCTCCAGTTCGTCCTTGATTCCCGCCACCTGCGCCATCACCGCGTCCACCTCGACGGCACCGGCCGGGCCTTTGGCCTTGAGCTGGCCAATTTGTTTGCTGGACGAATTGCGCTGTGCCTGCAGGGCCTCGGTACGCATCTGAATGGTTTTGCGCTCGGACTCCAGTGCGGTGAAGGCATCCACGTTCAGGAATACTTGAGGGCTCTTGCGGGTTTCCAGGCGGGCCACCACTTGGTTAAGGTCTTTGCGCAGCAGGGTAATGTCTAACATGATGATTTTTATAAGTAATGGGGCTGTAGTGCTTGCCGGACAAGCATAGTTAGCTATCTTTTTTAATAGCCATTAGTTGTCGTCTGATTCTCGCAGACGCAAGCCTTTGGGCAGCGGAAACTTGACACTTTCCGGCTCACCCGGCATGCGCTGAATGGCCACCGCGCCCAGCGCTTTCAGGCGAACAATGACCTCGGTCACCAAGACTTCCGGTGCCGATGCTCCGGCGGTCAGGCCCACGCGGGTACAACCGTCAAACCACTGGGCTTGCAAATCGGCGGCGCTGTCCACCATGTAACCGGGCGTGCCCAGTTTGCGGGCCAGTTCGGCCAGGCGGTTGCTGTTGGAACTGGTGGGGCTGCCCACCACAATCACCACGTCCACCTGCGGGCTCATCAGCTTGACGGCATCCTGGCGGTTTTGTGTGGCGTAACAAATGTCTTGCTGTTTGGGCTCACGCACATTGGGAAATCGCGCCTTGATGGCCGCTGCAATGGCCGCGGCATCGTCCACACTCAGGGTGGTTTGGGTCACCACGGCCAATTTTTCGGTTTGTAACGGTGCGACACGTGCCACATCGGCCACGTCTTCCACCAGATGAATGCCACTGTCGAGCTGCCCCATGGTGCCTTCCACCTCGGGGTGGCCTTTATGGCCGATCATGATGAACTCATAACCTTCCTTGAACAGTTTGGCCACTTCCACATGCACCTTGGTCACCAACGGACAGGTGGCGTCAAAAATTTGAAACCCGCGTGCTGCTGCATCAAGCTGCACCGCGCGGCTCACGCCATGGGCTGAAAAAACCAGCGTGGCGCCTGCTGGCACGTCATCTAACGCTTCTATAAATACAGCGCCCTTAGCTTTCAGGTCGTTCACCACAAAGGTGTTGTGCACAATTTCATGGCGCACATAGATCGGCGCGCCAAACTTGGTGAGCGCCCGCTCCACGATCTCGATGGCGCGGTCAACCCCTGCGCAAAAGCCACGCGGCTCGGCCAGCAACACCTGAATGCCTGCGCTCATAACACGCCAATCACTTGCACTTCAAACGTCACCGGTTGGCCGGCCAGCGGGTGGTTGAAGTCAAACAACACGGCATCGCCCTTGGCATCGTTGCGAAACTCCCGGATCACCCCAGCAAACTCGCCCTGCCCGTTGGGGGTGGGGAACTTGACCACATCACCCACCACAAAGGTTTCGCCAGCGCCGCCCAGGTCGGACAGCTCCTTGCGGGCCATCCACTGCTGCATGTCGGCGCTGCGCGGGCCAAAAGCGGCTCCGGCGGGCAGCTCAATGGTGGTGCGAATGCCTTCGGGCAGGCCAATCAAACAGGCCTCTACTGCCGGGGCCAGCTCGCCAGTTCCCAAGGTCAGCGTGGCAGGTGCCGCATGAAAGGTGTTAACCACATCACCCGCCGGGCCGCTGAGCCGGTAATGCAGGGTCAAAAACGAATCGGGTTGAATGGTGGGGGTCGCAATGGTCATACAAATCCTGAAGGTGTGTGCGGCCTGGGCCGTTTGCCCTAAACCCCAAATCAAAAGGACTCGGGGCGGGGCGCATAAACTGCGGGCCATTGTAAAAGCCTGCTCTACCCGCCATCCCCATGCCCCTAAAAGACCTGCCCCTTGATTCCCAGCCACGCGAAAAGCTGCTGGCACGCGGCCCCCAAGCCTTGAGTGATGTCGAGTTGCTGGCCATTTTGCTGCGCACCGGCATTAAGGGTAAAGGCGTGCTGCAGATGGCTGACGAGTTGCTCAGGCTCAAACCCCAAGCCCCGCCGACCGCCGTCAATACCGCGTCTGATTCGTCTACAGCCTCCCCGGTTGCAGGCGGCTTTGATGGCCTTGCCGGGCTACTGGATGCCACCACTGACGACCTCAAACGCATCAAAGGCCTGGGGCCGGCCAAGCGCTCTGAAATTGTGGCGGTGCTTGAGTTGGCGCGCCGGGCCATGGCCCAGCGGCTGACGGAACGCACCGTGTTTGACACGCCCGACGCGGTCAAACAATACCTGCAACTGCACTTGTCAGCCCGCAAACACGAGGTGTTTGCGGTGCTTTTTCTGGATGTGCAAAACCGTCTGATTGCGCTGGAGGAAATGTTTAGGGGCAC
>JBIJDQ010000479.1:0-2954 GCA_044344025.1 Rhodoferax sp. | reverse complement strand
GGCCAGCAAGCCACGTGCTTTCCATTTCTGATCTGAGGCAAAGTAGGGCCGGGTCAGCGCCCAGGCTTGAACCACAAAGGACTTAAACGCGGAAAATTTTTGGGTGGTCAACATGGGCGGGAGAATCAAGGCGAATTGAAAAAATGGAAACAGGCCGGGGATGCTACCCGTTTGCCTGTTCTGCACTGGGCCCTACACCGGCCTGTGCGCGGGTTTCAGCTGCGCATCAGGGCGTCAAGCCCAGAATCCCAGGCAAAGCCCGGAAAAAGCTGGCCCAGCTCAGCCATGGTCAGGCCTTGAGTATGGCGCAGCACTTGGGCAAACACACCCCGAAAGTCGTGGTGCACGGGCAGGTCACGGCCTTCATGCAGCTTGTCTTGCGCCAGACCGTCCCAGCGGCCATGCCAGCGCCCGCCGTTGACCTTGGAGCCCATCAACCACAAGGCGTTGCCGTGGCCGTGGTCGGTGCCACGGGTGCCGTTCTCGGCTGCGGTGCGGCCAAACTCACTGACCACCATGACCACATCACCGGCTTGCGAGAAATCGCGGCGCAACTGCACCAGTGTGGTGGCCAGGTCACCCAGGTTTTTGGCCAGGGTGCCCGTGGCATTGCCTTGGTTGGCGTGGGTGTCCCAACCACCGGCGGACAAAAAACCCAGGCGCAGGCGGGGGTCACCACGCATCAAGGTGCCGAGGTGCTGGGCATCAAGCAGCAGCCCTTGCGCCGGACCGGCACCGTTGTTGGCGGCCAGCATTTCACGCCCCGGTGCGTTGGCATCGGTCATCTCAGTGCTGAGCATTTGAGCGGTTTGCAGGCGGCTTTGGGCCCCTGCCCGAAAGGCTTGCGACAACTTGTCCTGGCCTGCATACAGGTTCATCACCGCTTGGCGGGTGCGCTCGTCGCCCAGCGCGCCCGACTTGGTGGCGGCCTGGCCTTTGGGCACCAGTTGCACGGCGTTTGGGCCTGCCAGAATCAGCGGGTTGGCCTCACCCACCCCGAGGGCACCCGCACCGCCGCGCAAGGCGGCCAGCGTGTTGAGCCAGCCATTGGCAGTGCTGTTTTTCCCTGGTATGCCCACTTCCCAGTGGTGTTGCGCCTCAAAGTGGGAGCGGCTTGGGTCGGGTGAGCCCGCTGCAGGCACCGCTGCCAGCACGCCGCTTTGCCACAGGGGCAGCAGTGCGGCCATGGCCGGGTGCAGGCCAAACGTGGCATCCAGTGGCAGGGTGGCGTGAGTTGTGCCGTCTGGTGCGGCAATGGCAATGGTGGGGCGCAGGGTGGGGTAGTGGGGGTCGCTGTGCGGCACCAGGGCAGACAGGCCGTCATAGGCACCGCGCAAAAAAACGATGATTAACCTGTTTTTTTGATCATATTGGCCTGTAGTGCTTGTTGAATAAGCATTAGTAGCTATATTTTTTGCAGCACCCGAGGGGCCATTTGTGGCCGTGGCAGATTGAGCCCAGGCGGGCACGGTGGCCCAGCAGCTTGCCACACTGGCCAGGTTTTGCAGCCAGAGACGACGCGTAAGGAAGGGGGCTGTGGTGGTTGGCATGGTGCAACTCCGGGCGGCTATTTGGTCATGAAGTCGGGGCTGGCCAGTGCCAGTCCGGCGCGCAAGGCGGGTTTTTCGCGGGCCATGGCCGCAAGCGTGGCGGCACTCAAGTAGGGTTCAAGAAAACCCAGTTCCGGGGTTTGCCGCGCCAATGCCAGTGCGTAGTCGGCACGCCGGGTCAGCGCTTCGGGTACCAGCCAGGTGGCGGTGTCAAAAGGGTAACCATCGGGGGTTGGCCAGCCGTGCAGGGGCTGGCCCGCATTGCCAAGAAAACCCAGTGTCAACACCACTGGGCGGCGCTCCGGGGTGGTAGCGCCTGTGTCAGCACCCAGCGCCTGGGTGGCGGCCAGCGCAGAGCAGGCAAAGTCCATGGGGGTCTTGAACAGGGCTTGGTCACTTTGCCAGAACTCAGGCGCCCCCAGCAGGCTTAACATCACCGCACGAATGTCACCTTGCGTGGCCAGGAACACGCCCTCCAGGTTTTTTACCAGTTGGGGCGGCGGCTGGTCGGCCACAAAAAACTGGGCCAGGCGCAGGCAAATGCGCTTGGCAGTGGCCGGGTGACGCGCCAGCAGGCGGATGGCCTCCACCCCTTCGGCCTCACCACGGGCAAACACACTGCTTGGGAAAATCTGCCCCAACACCTGTTTGCTTTGTGTGTCGTGCTGGCGCAGCGCAAACCTGTATCCAGAGGCATCGGTGTTGGACACCGTCCAGCCGGTGAGCACCCGGGCCAGCTCACGCACATCGGTCTGGCTGTAGCCGCCGTGCACGCCCAGGGTGTGCAGCTCCATCAATTCACGCGCGTAGTTTTCGTTCAGGCCGCGGGCTTGCCCCTGTGGGCCGCTTGAGCCTGCGGCCACACTTTGGGCCTGGTCCAGGTACTGCAGCATGGCCGGGTGGCGCGCACTGGCCAGCAACAGGTCTTCAAATTTGCCCAAGGCATGGGCACGTGCGACGTTGACCACATAGTGCCCGGTGAAGGGGCGCACCGCACCCTTGCCACTGAACACGTTGAGGTGGTTAAACCAGAACTCGGTCAGCCGTGTCAGCAACGGGTTCTCAAGGTCGGGTTGGCTGCAACTGCTCAGCCGCCAAGCGGCCGCTTGTTGCACCATGGTGCGGCTGAAGGGCTCGGTATCTGGCGCGGCCATGTTGCCTTTTGGCAGCTTGGGCGCACCGGCGGCTCTGGCCTGGCGCTCACGCTGAAAATCGGCCATCAACTCCGGTAGTGGGGCGTTGAATCCGGCTTGGCCGGGGCTGATGGCAGGTGGCAAATGGCTGGCCGCCAGGGCCAAATCCACCTGGGCCAGTGCCCAGTCTTTGGGGCTGGCAGCACTTTGCACACTCCGCAGCAGCGTGGGTGTGGGGCCATAACCCACACGCGACATGGCGCGCCAGGTG
>JBIJDQ010000410.1:0-3246 GCA_044344025.1 Rhodoferax sp. | reverse complement strand
TTGCCTTCGATGTTGAACTCACGGCCCGGCCAATCTTTGAGCAGCTTGGCAAGCTCGGGCACATCGCTTGCGCGGATATGGCGCTCATCAGGGCGCGGGTGCACCGTGATGCCATTGGCCCCCGCCTGCAGGCACTGCGTGGCCGCTCGGGTGAGGCTGGGAATGCCGAGGTGCCGGGTGTTGCGCACCAGTGCGACTTTGTTGAGGTTGACGGAGAGCACGGTTGAGACGGATGTCATGGGGTTTTACGGTCCTTTTCAGTCAGGTGCATATGCGGCTGACCGGGCAAATTTAAAGGCTTTGCAGCTCAATCATCATTTGCCGGGTCCGCAGGGTGGGCACCCCGCAATGGTAATTGAGCAGCGTGCGCAACTGCGGCTTGAGGGCGCTGGCCACCTCGGCACAGGCGCGCAACAGGGTGGTCATGGGCACGCGGTCACCCAACACGCGCTGCAACGCCGTCCACTGGGCACCAGTCAAGCTGGCCCGGTCTGACGCGTTGGTCTGGCGCAGGCCACCTTCAGGCACCAGGCTGTAGCGCTCGTCGGGGTGCAAGGTCACAAGGGTCATGGTTTGGGCGTCCAGCAAAGGCAGCAGGCCAATTTCACGCAGCAGCAGCAACTCGAAGGCACGCAGCGCAGCCTCCAGCACCTCGCCGTGTTCACTGGCAATGAGTTGCACCACGTTGGCGTACACATCAAACAGCACCGGGTGCGGGTCTTCACGCGCCAGTAGCAGCAGCAGCAACTCGTTAAGGTACAGGCCCGACATCAACGCGTCACCGGTGGGCATGACGTGGCCGCCCTGCCACTCGGCAGCTTTTAGCGTTTTGATTTCAGCATCACCCCCAAATGCCAAATGCAGCGGCTGTAACGGCAACAACACGGGCCGAAAGCTGGAGCTGGGCCGCTTCACCCCCTTGGCCACCAGCGCCATGCGCCCATGGTGGCGCGTGAACACCTCCAGAATCAGGCTGGTCTCGCTCCAGTCGTAGCGGTGCAGCACGTAAGCAGGTTCGTCGGAGATGCGTTTGGTGGCCATTTATTGGAATTGGTCGTGGGCCAAACGGGGGAGTGGCTGCCAAGACTGATGAGGTTTAGCACGTTCAGAATTATTGTTCCAAGCTGCTGAGACGGTTGGCGGAGTCAAGTCTGAATTGCCTCGCAATTTGTGGTCTGCTTGCGCTGCAAACGAGTCATCGTAGCCAGCGAAAAATTGGTGTTTTGTCTTCTCGCAAGAGTCCAAACAACGCTGGCCAGCAGGAGATAGGTTGGGGTGGCGGCCGATTTCTGTGCCTTTGACAGTACGAGGCCGCCGCTCCAACCCGTCTCCTGCCACCCTCAAACCTTGTCCAACTACCCAAACTCAAACATCGTAAAAGCACCAAAGCCCGTCTAAACCTCACTCATACCCAAACGACCGAACCCGCGCTTCATCGTCTGCCCAGCCAGAACGCACCTTGACCCACATCTCAATAAACACCTTGCAGTCGAGCAGCTTTTCAAGCTCAACCCGGGTTTCCATGCCAATGCGCTTGATGCGCTCACCCTTGTCGCCAATCACCATGGCTTTGTGACCATCACGCTCCACCACAATGGTGGCGGCAATGCGCAACAGGCGCTTCTGTCCCTTTTTCTGGGGTGGTTCTTCCTCAAACTTGTCAATGATCACGGTCGAGGTGTAGGGCAACTCGTCACCCGTCAGGCGAAACAGCTTCTCGCGCACCATCTCAGAAGCCATAAAACGCTCACTGCGGTCGGTCAACTCATCGGCTGCGTACCACCAGGCTTGTTCAGGCAGGTACTTGGCGCAAATATCAAGCAGGCGCTCAATGTCTTTGGCGCTCTTGGCCGACATCGGCACAAATTCGGCAAAACTGTGCTTTTCCTGCATGGTTTGCAGCCAAGGCGCAATGTCGCCCCGGCGGTGCACGTTGTCCAGCTTGTTGGCAATCAACAGCGTGGGGATGTTTTTACCCAGTAGCGCCAGCACACGCGCATCTGCCGGGGTAAAACTGCCCGCTTCGACCACGAACAAAATCAAATCCACATCAGCCACTGCACCGACCACGGTTTTGTTGAGTGACTTGTTCAGCGCATTGCCATGCAGGGTCTGAAAACCGGGTGTGTCCACAAACACAAACTGGCTGGCCCCCACCGTGTGCATGCCGGTGATGCGGTGCCGCGTGGTTTGCGCCTTGCGTGAGGTGATGCTGATTTTTTGTCCCACCAAGGCGTTGAGCAGCGTTGATTTACCCACGTTGGGCTTGCCCACTATGGCAATCAAACCACAGCGCTGGCCCGCTATTGGTGCCTCGGTAGCTCCGGCTGGGCGCATGTCACGGCGCATGCCTGCCAACAATTCTTCCAGGTTGCCCTGGACTTCAACGCCATTGTCTTCTGCACCACCGGCTGCTGATTCAGTCGCAATGACTGGCGGGTTTTTTGTTTTTTTGGGGCTTGGTTTGGTATCGGTCATGGCTTGTCTCTGGATTTAAGTTTTTGCAACATGGCGGTTGCTGCGGCCTGCTCGGCGGCTCGGCGTGAGGCACCCGCACCGCGTTCAGACAGTTGGAGTTCAACAATTTCACACTCAACCTCAAAGGTCTGCTTGTGTGCTGCACCCAGCATGGCCAAAACCTTGTAGGTTGGCACTTTCATGCGCCGCCCCTGCAACCATTCCTGCAATTCGGTCTTGGGGTCTTTGCCAATGCCATCCATGGCGGGGTTGATCTCAACGGACTGGTACAAGCGCTGCACCAGTGCCTGTGCGGCGGCAAAACCCGCATCCAGGTACACCGCACCAATCACGGCCTCCACGGCATCCGCCAAGATGGAGGGGCGCTTTTGTCCGCCTGAGCGCATTTCGCCTTCGCCCAAACGGATCACATCGGGTAAACCAAGAACCACCGCCAACTGGTGCAAGGTGTCTTGCCGAACCAGGCTGGCCCTGACCCTTGAGAGGTCGCCTTCGGGCAGATTGTTCAGACGTTGGTAGAGCATGTCGGCCACCACCACCCCCAGTACGGAATCACCCAGAAATTCAAGCCGCTCGTTGTGGTCAGCAGAAAAACTGCGGTGCGTCAAGGCGCGGGTTAACAAACTACCATCGACAAACTCATGTTTCAAGCGCTTTTGCAGCGCGATCAGACCCACATTCAAGAAATCACCTGTGCTTTCAACGGGATTGCCCTGCGTATTTGAGGGTGAGGTAGGCCGGGCCAGCGAGGTGGATTTCGCGCTGGTA
>JBIJDQ010000408.1:0-3250 GCA_044344025.1 Rhodoferax sp. | reverse complement strand
AGGCGCCGGGCAATGCTGGCGGCACCGCGCAGGCTCACGTCCACGTCGGGCATCTCTTGAGAGGCAAATTCACTGGCCGAGTAGACGGACGCACCGGCCTCACTCACCACTACTTTTTCGATAGCTGCCCGCGCTTGTCCAGCGGTCACTGCAGGCGATTTAGCCATTAATTTAATCAAATCCGCGGCAAGTTTGTCGGTTTCGCGGCTGGCGGTGCCGTTGCCAATGGCGATCAGGTTCACGCCATGTTTGTCGCACAGCTTGGCCAATATGTGCAGCGAACCGTCCCAGTCTTTGCGCGGCTCGTGCGGGTAAACCGTGCTGGTGTCGAGCAGTTTTCCGGTGGCATCGACCACCGCCACCTTGACACCAGTGCGAATGCCGGGGTCCAGCCCCAACACCACGCGTGGCCCGGCGGGTGCGGCCAGAAGGAGGTCGCGCAGGTTGTCGGCAAACACCTTGATGGCGACCTTTTCAGCGTCTTCGCGCAACTTGGCAAACAAATCGCGCTCGGTGGACAGGCTCAGCTTGACGCGCCAGGTCCAGGCCACACACTTTCGGATCAAATCATCACTCGGGCGGCTTTGGTGGCTCCAGCCCAGTTTCAGGGCAATGCGCCCCTCAGCCAGCGAGACCGGCTGTGGCGCTCTTGTTTTAATAGCTACTGGTGCTTGCTGCACCTGCACTACAGGCTGATTTGGCTCTAAAACCACGAGTTTCACATCCAAAATCTCCAGTGCCCGGCCCCGAAACACCGCCAATGCCCGGTGCGAGGGCACACGGTTGATGGGCTCGTCGTAATCAAAATAATCACGAAATTTGGCCACATCGGCGTTGTTTTCATCCTTGCCGTCCATCAGCTTGGACTGCAGCAAGCCTTCAAACCAAAGCCACTCGCGCAGGTCTTGCACCAGCGCCGGAGTTTCGGCCCAGCGCTCACTTAAACAGTCACGCACACCGTCCAGCACCGCCTGCACGGTGGAGAAGTCGGGTTGCTTGTCCTCGCCTTCGACCACCGGGCGCATCGGAATCACATAGGCCAGCGCCTCATCGGCAGGCACCAGGCCGGGGTTGGCAAACAGCGCATCGGCCAGCGGCTCCAGACCCGCCTCACGGGCCAGCTGGCCTTTGGTGCGGCGCTTGAGCTTGAACGGCAGGTACAGGTCTTCCAACTCCTGTTTGGTAGCGCAAGCGTGCAGCGCGGCCAGCAACTGAGGCGTGAGTTTCCCCTGCTCGTCTATGGCTTTGGTGACCACCACCAAGCGGTCACGCAGCTCGCGCAAGTAACTTAAGCGCGCTTCCAGCTCGCGCAGCTGGATGTCGTCAAGCCCACCGGTGACTTCTTTGCGGTAACGCGCGATGAACGGCACCGTGGCACCCCCGTCAAGCAGCTCTACAGCGGCGAGTACCTGGGCTTCTTTGACGCGGATTTCTTGCGCAATTTGCGCGATGATTTTTTGCATGGCTCAATAAAAAGCCAGCGGCAGGCTGGCAGAAAACGGTAAGGGTTGCCAGTGTGCCACAGGCCACCAGCTGTGCCTGCGACAGGGTGCGATTCAAAGTGAGGGCTAAGGCAAGTGCGTTTTTGGTGCTGCACGGCCTGGCGCCGCGCCGTGCGAGTACCACACCGTGCCGTCCGCCACAGCTGTTTCGTCAACGCCGCAAGATTTGCTATTCCAGACTGAAACCCCCTGCATTTCGCTGGCGTTGTCAAGGCCATTCTCACTTGGCAAATGCGAAATTCATCACGTTTTATGGTGGTATATTGACCGACCGATGCAGTGCGACGAAGTGACTCTAGCCCAACGCGGCACTGCGCACCCCACCAAGAGCCCAACAGGGCCAAAAAATCTTTCTGTGACCATGCCACAAGAAAACACCCGCGACCGCCTGCTGGTCGCCAAACTCCCTGCCCTGCCGCATGCCCTGATCAAGTTGCTGGCCTTGTGCCAGTCTGACGATGCGGGCATGACCGAATTGACCAACCTGATTGCTATTGAGCCCACTTTGAGCAGCCGCCTGCTGACCGTGGCGCACAGCGCCGCTTACCACCATGGTGATGCAAGGCTGAGCCTGCTGCAGGCCGCCAACACGCTGGGCACCGACATGATCAAAGTGCTGGCCATCTCAGAATCGGTCATCCAGACCTTTGGCGCCTTCAGCCCCACAGGCAGCTTTGATTTGCGAGCCTTCTGGAAACACAGCCTGAGCTGCGCCGTGGTGGCCAAGGCGCTGGCCCAACCCCTGAACTACCCCTTCCCAGACGAGGCCTATCTGGCGGGTTTGCTGCACGATGTGGGCCGCTTGGCCTTGTTGGCCTGTGCACCCAACGCCTGTCAGGCGCATTTTGTAGCGGCCGACAACGCCGCACTATGTGACAAAGAGCACGATGATCTGGACATGTCACACACCGAAGCCGGTGCCTGGCTGCTGGCCCATTGGCATTTGCCAGCGTCCATGGCCGACGCGGTGCTGCACCACCATGCGCCAATAGCCCGTGTGGCCACGCTGCAGCCCCTGCCCCGCTTGCTGCATTTGGCACACCAACTGCTTGAATGGATCCCCACCAACCCAGGTGAGCACCCGGATCTGGACACGGGTGGTGCACTGACCAGCGACGAACTGGCCCGCATCCTGACGGATGCCACCCTTCAAGTCGAACGCACCGCCAGCGATCTTGGTCTGGACATCTCCGACACCGACCTGCCCAGCGCTGTGGTGCCTCCCCGAGCGCCCGACCCGATACAGGACCAGCTTGCCCAAGAGATGCGCAACCGCAGCCTGCTGACCGAAATGAGCCACCAACTGACGCAACACGCCTCGGTGGCGATGCTGCTGACTTCGGTGCGCCAGCACGCGGGTATTTTGCTGGGGCTAGATGATGCGTTGGTGCTGCTGCTGGGCGAAGACCAGCACACGCTTGAAAGCGTCTCTGTGGCCCCCCGGCACCTGAATTTGGCCACCCTGACCATTGACAGCCGAGACCACCCGATGTTTGACCACTGCCTGCAACGCCATCACCTGGCCGTGTCAGACACCAAACACAGCGGCGACGCCGAACTGTGCCAACTGCTGGGCAGCCCCCAGCTGGTGGCCTTGCCCCTGCTGACAGCCAAGCGTGTTCTTGGTGTGCTGCTGGCTGCCGTGCCCGCCGCCCAAAAGCCACGCCTGCAAACCCAGAGCCGCTTCTTGCTGGCGTTTGGCCTGCATGCAGGTGCGGCCTTGTCGCGGCACTTGCAAACCGCCCAGG
>JBIJDQ010000409.1:0-3250 GCA_044344025.1 Rhodoferax sp. | reverse complement strand
CGACAGCAGGCGCGGCCAAGCATCAAACAATTCCAGCGCGGTCAAAGGCCGCTTGGCTACCCAAGACAACACTGAAGACATGAACTGCCGCGTGTTCTGCACCAACTCGGCAAAGCGGCGGACTTCTTTTTGCTTGCCCAGCATGGCGTGTGCGGCCTCCAGCGAATCGAGCCATACCTCATCAGGCAAGGCGTTGTTGCCCAACACCCGGTGGCAAAACTCGCGCATCACCAAGCGCACATGGGGCATGGCACGCAACTCTGCGGCCCAGGCACGAGCCGCGTCAAAGTGTTCACTCAATTCACCAGAACTGGGGCCAGTCAGGCGCAAGCGTTTCGGCACAAACGGCGAGTCGTCTGCCAATGGCCGCAGCAGCTCACCTTTGTCCCAGAGTTTTTGGACCTGCGCGCGCAGGTCTTTGGCATGGGTCCAGTTCATCAGGCGGTCTTGGCCTGACCAAGGGCCTTGGTGTCCGCATTCTGCAACCGGGCTTTCTCGGCCTGGTATTCCTCAATGCTCAGGTTGCGCAGCTTCGAGTCGCGGCCCTCATCATTGTGAACAAAACCAACACTTGCCACAAAGGGCTCGATGATGTGGATTTTTTGCAGCGGAGTGACAATCAGCAACTGCAAATTGAGCTGTTTGAACAGCGCCAGCCCATACTGGGCGGATTCGTCTGAGCCACGACCAAAGGCTTCGTCAATCACCACAAAGCGAAAGGCCTTGGAGCGTGCCTCGCCCCACACCAGGCCAAATTGGTAGGCCAGGCTGGCGGCCAGAATGGTGTAGGCCAGCTTTTCTTTTTGCCCGCCCGATTTGCCACCCGAGTCAGAGTAATGCTCATGCTCGCGCCCGTCTTCGCGCCAGCGCTCGCTCCCCGAAAACACAAACCAGTTGCGCACATCGGTCACCTTGTGCGTCCAACGCCGGTCCAGTTCGGTTTGACCTTCACGCCCGCGCAGGCGCTCAATAATGGCCTTGACCTGCAAAAACTTGGCCTCTGAATACTGGTCGCCCTCGGCCGCACCTGACACGCTGTCGTCCAGACAATGGCGCAAATCGGCCTGAAAGTCGCGCACCTCCACGTCTTGGGTGATTTGAGCCTCCAGCACAATGAAACGGCCCGGGTTGTAGTCAATTTGGGTCAGTGACTGGTTGATCAGCGTAATGCGTTCCTTGATGGTTTCGCGCTCGCGGTTAAGTTGTGAATTGAACTGCGCCACCTCGCGGATGGTGTTCTGGTTCAGCAGCTCCTTGAAACGAGCCTCAAAACGCGGCAGGTCGTCGGCCTTGAGCTGGCGCAACAGCGCACGGTAGTCCCCCGCAGCGGCCACCGACACATCAACCTCTTGGGTTTCTACGGGGAAGCGGTGGCTGAAACCGCGCATGGCATCAATGATTTTCTCAACCAGGCCACGGGCTTTGCGGTCTTCGCTGTCAAGCGTTTTTTGCAGCCAGTTGCGCACATCGGTTTCACGTGCGCTGCACGACTCAATCGTGATGGCTTGCTCACCCAGAATCTTTTTGTGCAGGGCTCTGAGGCGAACGGCCAGCGCCGCTCCAACGGCATCGTGGGCAAGCGCTTGAATCTCAGGGCCGCTGGCGCCCTGCCCGGCTGGTTTGGGGTTCAAAAGAAAACTTGGCAACAACTCGGCGGTTTGCTGACGCAACAGGTGGACGTCAGAAATTTTTTGTTCGGTTCTGGCGCGCCGGTCACGCTGCTCACGCACCAGTTTGTCGGTGGCAAGCGCCTGTGTCTCCAGCTGGGACAGTTGCTGCGTCAAGGCCTGCAACACGTCTGAGGCGGCTTCAATGCGACTGCGTTCATCTTCCAGCGCGGCCACCTCCACGGCCACACTGCGCCAGTCCAGCGCGCGGTAATCTCGGTATTCCACCAGCTTGGCCAGCGTGGTCTGGCGGGTGCTGATGGCGGCCAACTCACGTTGCGCATCGGCGATTTGCCTGGCTTGCTGTGCCATGGCGGCCTCCAGCACGCGCCGCTTGGCATCAAGCGCGGCCAGCTTGGCGGCGTTGCTCCAGCCCAGCACATAACGGCTGCGGTCGTCTATGCGGTGGCGGTCGTCCTTTTCGTGGCGCTCACCAGCACTTTTGATCTGGCCAGCGCGGGTGATGGCACGGCTTTCGCGTCGAAACTGCTCCTGCGTGGTACAGCAGGCCACATCAAACCGGTGGCACAGCTCGCGGTCCAACCAGGCATAAAACGGTGAATCAGGCTTGGTGGCTATTTTGCGCACCAGTGAGTCAGGGTGCAGCGCGGGCAACTCGGCCCGCACACCGAGGCGCACCCTGAAGTACACCAGACGACCTTTGAGCCGGGTTTGCTCCACCCACTGGGCCACGGCAGCGTAATGCGCGTCAGGCACCAACAAAGACAGGCCAAAGTTGTGCAGTAAGCGCTCAATGGCACCTTCCCAGTCGCGTTGGTCGTCACGCACCTCGATCAGCTCACCGGCAAAAGGCATGCTGTCCTCAGGCAAGTTCAGTGCAGCACACAGTTCGGTTCGTATGGCAATTTGCTGTGCGTCGATGTTGCTGCGCCGCCCTTTCAAGCTGCTGATCTCGGCGCTGAGTTCGTCATGGGCGTTGCGCTGCTGTTTGAAGTCAACATTGGCCTCAAGCAGGTTGTTTTGCACCTCATCAGAGCGGGTGGTGGCGGCTTCCAGCAGCTGCTGGCAAGTTTGCTGCTGGGCCACCAGGTCTTCGGTGCTGGCCACTGAGAGCAATTCAAGTTGGCGGCGCAACTCGTCGTAACGTGCGGCGTTGGCCTGGCGACGGGTGATTTCAATCTGCCGCTGGGCGATATCACCCGCAATGCGTGCCAGGCGGTCACCCCCACTCTCTAACAGACTCAGGCGTAAATCACGCTCGCGGCTGCGCTGGCCTGACTGGACTTCTTCGAGTTTTTGCACCTTGGCGGTGTCACGCGCCAAGTCTTCTGCCAGCGTTTGCAGACGGGTGTCGATCAACCCAAGTTTCAGGCCAGCAAAGTACGCGCTCAAGACCTCACGGCAGGCGCGTAATTCATCAGCGGATGCCAGCAAGGCGGCATGGTTGTCGCAATCGGCCACCAAGGGGGTCAGCAATTCGACCTGGTGTTTGGCCCGCAATACAGCAGCGTGAGCCCGGTTCAGGTCGTCAAAGTGGCTGATCAGCTTGGCAATGCGCGGGGCCACGTCAAATGGCTCCAGCATGTGGTGGCGCACAAAGTCGGTCAAATTGCCCACCGACT
>JBIJDQ010000407.1:0-3256 GCA_044344025.1 Rhodoferax sp. | reverse complement strand
CAAGGGCAAGAAAGCACAACACCAGCACTGGAATTACATTGCCTATTGGTAATGCAGATATCATCTTGGATTTTGTTGCCAACGGTTAAATTTTCCATTTTAGTTTCATACTCGCGACCCCTCGCCTGTAACCAGTTTTTCAAAATCAAAGACTTGCCAAGCGTGCCTCAGTAACTCAGCAAAGCCAAGCGCATTAAGTTCTTGGTTTGAATCACGGGTTGACTTGGCAATGACCTTGTCAGTGCGGTGGCCTGCCAAGGAAACCGAGTGAGCAGGGAAGCTCTTCACACTTTGGTGGCGGATTTAGAATTTTTTTGATGAACGGTTAATGCTCATGAAACTCGTGCTCGCCTCTAACAATGCTGGCAAAATGTCCGAATTGCAATTTCTTTTTTCGCCCCTGGGTTTTGAGTTGGTGCCGCAAGGGCAGTTGGGCATCCCCGAAGCGGCTGAGCCTTTTCACACATTTGTTGAAAACGCGTTGGCGAAGGCGCGCCATGCGGCGCAGCAAAGCGGGTTGCCAGCGCTGGCGGATGATGCTGGCTTGTGTGTTGACGCATTTGGTGGCTTGCCTGGGGTCCAAACCGCCTTTTATGCCACACAGTTTGGTTACCAGAAAGGCGACGACAACAACGTGCGTGCCCTTCTTGAACAGCTCGACGGTGTTTCCAATCGACGGGCCGCCATGGTGAGCACGTTGGTAGCGGTGCGGTCTGCACATGACCCAGAACCTCTGGTGGCAGTAGGGCGTGTCGTCGGGGACATTTCCCTCCAGCCTCTTGGTTCAAATGGCTTTGGGTTTGATCCGGTGATGTGGATTCCAGAGTTTGGGCAAACGTTTGCCCAATTGCCGGTGGAGATCAAAAACGCCCACTCTCATCGGGGCCGGGCGGCACACGCCATGTTGGCCTTGATGCGCGAACGTTGGCTCTGATTTCTCTCCCTAAGCCCTGTTGGTATTTTCCATGATTCCCATCCAAGTCACCGATGCCAATGGGGATTCCCTCGCAAGTGGTACAGCCCCCCAGGAGGTGGGCCGCTACCTGCGTGCAGGCACCTTGCAGTTAAGTACGCTGCCGCCTCTGTCCCTCTATGTGCATTTGCCCTGGTGTCTTAAAAAATGCCCTTACTGCGACTTCAATTCCCATGAGATAGGCTCCGGTGGTGTTCCAGAGCAGCACTATTTGAACGCTTTGATGGCCGACCTTGAAGCGTCCTTACCGCTGATTTGGGGGCGTGGCGTCCAAACTGTCTTTATTGGCGGCGGCACACCCAGCCTGTTTTCACCGGACGCCATTGACCAGCTGATTGCAGGTATTCGTGCCCGTTTGCGCCTCGCGCCCAACGCCGAAATCACGCTTGAGGCAAATCCTGGCACGTTTGAAACCAACCGGTTCAGAGCGTACCGTGCGGGTGGTGTGACCCGGTTGTCGGTGGGTGTGCAGAGTTTTGAAGATGATTTTTTGCAGGCCTTGGGCCGTGTGCACAGCAGAGATCAGGCCTTGGCGGCGCTTACAGAGGCTGCCCAGGTGTTCGAGACCTTCAACCTTGACTTGATGTACGCATTACCAGGGCAAGACCTGGCGCGGTTACGCAAAGACGTGCAGACCGCCTTGTCGTTTTCACCCAAACATTTGTCGGTGTACCACCTGACCATTGAGCCCAACACCTATTTTGCCAAGTACCCACCGGCGGCAGTGGAGGATGACTTGGCTGCAGATATGCTTGATCTGATCACAGACATGACGGGTGTGGCTGGTCTGCAACGCTACGAGGTCTCGGCTTACGCCCAAGCAGGGCACCAAAGTGCCCACAATACCAACTATTGGCGGTTTGGTGACTACTTGGGCATTGGCGCGGGTGCCCACAGCAAGTTGAGTTTTGCGCATCGGGTGGTGCGGCAGGTGCGGGTCAAAAATCCGCAAACGTACATGGCTCAAGCGCTGTTAGGGCATTGTTTGGTGCAGGACGACGATGTCAAACGCGCAGAACTGCCATTTGAATTCATGCTTAACGCGCTGCGCTTGGCCAACGGTTTTGATCTGTCACTGTTTTCCGAGCGCACCGGTATGCCGGTGTCGGCCTTGCAAGCTGGGCTGGACAAAGCCCAGTTGATGCGGCTGATTGTGCGCGAGGGCAACCACATCACCCCAACTGGCAGAGGCTTTGATTTCTTGAATGATCTGCAAGCCTTGTTCTTGCCCACTTAACGTTGAATGAGCGGCTTGTTCGCGGCGTTGCCCGGCGCTATAGTTCATCAAGGGGTTGGATGACCTCGACGCAAAGGGGACGACACCATGTTCTTTGTCTACGGCACCTCAGGCCAGATGTTTCGCGGCACCATGGAGCAGTTGCGCCAAGTCAACGGAGTGGGCACCTTGGCGCGTGCGCGGCGTGTGGTTGCCATCGGACGCGATGGACGGGATACCTCAGAAGAGGGTACGGTCCATGGTTCGGCGACCAAAGAAGAGTCTGCTCGGACAGCCACCCTGACGGCTTATGCACAAACCCAGCGTGGACCGATTCAACGCCAGCCATTGACGCAAGTTGCGCAGGTGATGTCGCATGAAGCCATCACCTTGGCTGACCGATCAACGGCGCAGGAGGCCTTGGCTTTGCTGGCTGCAAATGGTATTGGGCAGGCCCCTGTGGTGAATGGCAGTGGGCAATTGGTGGGGCTCATCAGTCGGGTTCACCTTCTGGCACCAAGCCAAGGCGCAACCATCGAAACCCAAGCCAGGGAATGGGAAACACGGATGGCGCAAAACGTGACCCAACTCATGCGGACCCCGGTGCCCAGTGTGGCCGTTGGGGGCGATATTCGCAGGGTTGCGCGTGTCTTGCTTGACACGGACCTGCCCGGGTTGCCGGTTGTTGATGAGCACGGAAGGGTCATCGGCTTTGTCTCCCGCTCCGATCTGCTTCGCGCTATGGTTAACGACCCGCCGCTGGATTTATGGGTATAGGCGGGTGGTAAATGCCACAGGAATAACCCGAATTTATACCGCTGTGGTCAAGTCGGTTGTTAATTTTGTCCCTCAATGAGCCGGGAATGTTTCAGGTGTTGGCCGCATCAGCCCGTGTTTTGACCATGTTGCTTCCCGTGCGCAAGGTCAGCCCTCCGGCTTGGCGCTTTTGCTCTCCCAACGCTGCGCGGCTCACTTGGGTGCCGTAGCGCTTGCGCAAATCATGCACCAACTCGGTTAGCGCATGGGCATCAGTGAACTTGTCGGCATAGCGGTGCAGCACCAGGTAA
>JBIJDQ010000406.1:0-3257 GCA_044344025.1 Rhodoferax sp. | reverse complement strand
AACACCTTTTCGACAAACCGTGGTGCTATGTGTGCAATTTTTAGCGGCCGCTTTGGTTTCGACGGCGGCACTGGCTCAGCTGCCCGAAGTGAAGCCTCCGTTTCCTGAAGTGCTGGCCACGCCCGCGCTCATGAAAGACTTGCGAGCCGGGGGCTGGGTTCTGTACATGCGCCACGGCAATACCGATAACAGCAGACCCGATGCGGTGCCCATTGACCTGAACAATTGTGAGACCCAGCGGGTACTCAACGACGAGGGACGTCAGGTCGTTACCCAGGTGGGCAAGTACATCCGGTCCGCCAAAATTCCCGTGGCGGAAGTCATTCACAGCCCTTTGTGCCGCGCGCGTGATTCGGCACAGCTGGCCTTTGCTTACCTGGGCGACAAGGTGCGGCCTGAAAAAGACCTCATGTATCCCGGCAACTTCACCACCGAGCAAAAAGTGCCGGTATTGGCCATGACGAGGAAGCTGGTGTCGACCCCGGTGGCCGCCGGCACCAACCGTGTACTCGTGGCGCACGCGCCGAATATGGCTGATTTGATGGGCTACTTTGTGAAGCCCGAAGGCACCGTGGTCGTCTTGCGACCTCTGGGCGACGGGCGGTTTGAATACATTGCCAGTATTCACCCGACCATGTGGCCCAAGCTGCTGCAGTAGCGGTTTAGCCCTGCGGATTGCAGAAAGTATTGATGTTGACACTGGGTTTTTTGGAGAAGATGGTGAAGGGTCGCTCGCATTTTTTGTTGTACTTTTTTGCCCCGGTGGCGGTGGCTTTTATTCTGGGCGCGGCATTTAATTACTTCACATTAGGACAATTCAGGGCGATCCAGTTTGAAGGAAACCAGGAGCAGTCGGTAGACCTGGACAAAGCCTTGCAAACCACCGAGCTGAGCTTTGAGCTGCTGCAGTTGCAGCGCCAGGTATCCAGCCTGTTGGAGCGGGCCCGTGACAAGCAGCTCGATGAAGGTGCGGCCTACCAGATTCACAGCGTAATGATTGACCGGCTAGCACTGCTCAACCGCCGTGTTCAGGAAATGTACGCGGGCAAAGCCGGTGAAGATTACGCCGCTGCCATGGGGCAGTTTGCTGCATACCAAAATTACATTATTCGAGCGACTGACATTGTCACCATCGATCTGGACCTGGCCACACGATTTGTGACGCAGGCAAATGATCATTACTACGCGTTTGCCGAGCTGGCCCAAAAAATTGGAGTTACCCAAACAGCCGAATCGGTGAGGCATTTGCAGGAAACGCGGGAGAAATTGGTGGTTGCCACACGCGATGCGCAGATGATGGGCATTGGAGTCACCATTTTGGGCTGCGTGGCCTGGTTTTTCATTGCGCTGCTGCTGTCTGAACGCCTTGCCTTGCTTGCGCGCACGATGCAAGCCCTGGAGACGCAGGTGCATGGCGCAGAGTCGGAGGACGACTTTGTTGCAGTCGCCGAGCTTGCGAACCGGTCATCAGGGTTGGTGGGCAATATTGCCCGTGCGGTGATTGCCTTTGGAACGGCAAACAAAGACCGGTCTGTCGCGCAGGCTCAATTGCAACTCGAACGGGACACGCTGGAGCAGCAGGTGTCACAAAGAACTGCCAAGCTGGTCGAGGCCGGGCGGGAGCTGATGGTGCGCCAGAACGCGCTGGAAGAAGCGCATGAAGAGCAAAAGGTCATTTTTGATACGGTGACGGTTGGTATTGTGCTGATGCGCGACCGCATCATCATCCGCTGCAATGCGCAGCTGGAGCAGCTGTTTGGGTACGCACCGGGTGAGATGCTCGGCAAATCGACCCGTATGTGGTACGCAGACGATGAGGCCGATCAGACAATTGGGCGGGCTGTGCAGGAGGTGATTTTTAAAGGAATCCTCTACCAGCAGGAACTGGAGTTGATGCGCAAGGATGGCTCAAAGTTCTGGGCCCGCCTGAGTGGCAAACTTTTCTCGCTGGGCCCGGACGACAAGCGTGTGATGGGCATTATTGAAGACATCACTTCCGAGCGTGAGGCTGCCGATGCGCTGCGCCTGGGCAAGAAGATGGCCGACAGCGCGAACCGTGCCAAGAGCGACTTTCTGGCCAATATGAGCCATGAAATCCGCACCCCCATGAACGCCATCATGGGGATGTCCTATATGGTGCTCAAGACCGACCTGTCGCACCGCCAGCGCGACTATGTGAGAAAGATCCAGACTTCCAGCCAGCACTTGTTGTCCATCATCAACGACATATTGGACTACTCCAAGATTGAAGCTGGCAAGCTCAACATCGAGAACATTGAATTTGAACTCGACAGGGTGCTTGATACGGTTGCCAACCTGATCTCTGAAAAAGCGTTCTCAAAAGGTCTGGAGCTGATTCTGGATGTCGACAGGGAGGTTCCCAACTTTCTGGTTGGCGACCCGCTGCGGCTCGGGCAAATACTGATCAATTACGCCAACAACGCGGTCAAATTTACGGCTACCGGCGAGATCCACATCCGCATGAGCCTGCGGGAAAATCTGGCGTCCGAGGTGGTCTTGTATGGTGCGGTAGAGGATACGGGAATCGGCCTTACGCAGATACAAATGGACCAGCTGTTTCAAAGCTTTCAGCAGGCCGACGCATCGACCACGCGTGAATACGGTGGTACCGGCCTGGGTCTTGCCATTTGTAAGCAGTTGGCAGCGCTCATGGGCGGAGAAGTGGGTGTATCCAGCACCCAGGGCAAAGGCAGTGTGTTCTGGTTTACAGCCCGGTTTGGCAAGGGCACCGAGCAGACACGCACACAGGCTCTGAGTTCGGATCTGCGTGACAAGCGGGTACTGGTGGTGGACGACAACGAAAGCGCCCGCGTGCTGCTGGGTGACATGCTGGCAACGCTGAACCTCAAAGTAGACCAGGCCGATTCTGGAAAGGCGGCGATGGATGCGATTGACCGTGCGCAGGCGCAAAACCGGCCCTATGAAATGCTGTTCCTGGACTGGCAGATGCCGCTCATGAATGGTACCGAGCTGGCCCGCAAAGTACGCGAGCGCCCTCTGGAGACGGTGCCCCACATGGTGCTGGTTACCGGGTATGGCCGCGAAGAGGTGCTCAAAGGTGCCCAGGATGTTGGTATTGAAGATGTGTTGATCAAGCCGGTGAATGCATCCATGCTGTTTGATTGTGTGGTGCGGGTCATGGGCGATGCCGGCACGGCAGCCCGCACACGCATCGATGCACCCAGTGCGCTGGAGGAGAGCCTGTGGCAGATTCGCGGTGCGCGCATCCTGCTGGT
>JBIJDQ010000125.1:0-6713 GCA_044344025.1 Rhodoferax sp. | reverse complement strand
CACGGCGGTGAAGGAGCCATCGTAATCAGGTAGCGGATTGAGCAACAGCTTGGATTCAGCGGGAATGTAGGCCTGTAGCAAATCCTGCTTTTTCATCTGATAAAAATCAGGTACCTCGCTGGTCCACAACACGTCGGCCAGAATCTTGCCCGACTCGCGCTCGGCAGCAATTTTGGCCATCAGCTTACCAGCCCCGGCCGACTGGAAGTCAACTTTGATGTCCGGGTATTTCTTGATGAACCCGGTCTTCAGGTCACCAATCATGGACTCCTTCATTGATGTGTACACGTACAACTTTTGCTGCGCGTTGACGGCAGCCGAAAAAACTCCTAGCGCCATGGTTAGCGCACACAGTGTTATCAGTTTGGTAGGTCGCATAAGGGTTCTCCTGAGTAGTTAGGTTGCCGACAGAAACAAGCATGATGGCCGCCTTGAGGTACGCATTCGGAATACGACCTCGATCGTCGATACCGTGGGTTCCATGACAAAGGCGCTGGCGGTTACAGGCTTCAGCGCGACTGTAGGTTTTTGAAGCACAACAAGCCAATCACAATTTGTGATCGAGGTGATCAGGGGCCGGGCGTGAAACGTGCAAAAACCTCAAAATCAACCAGTGGCAGCGGTCGGCCGAACCAATACCCCTGGTACGCATGGCAGCCCAGATGCGCCAAAAGGTCAGCCTGCGCCTGCAATTTCACCCCTTCGGAAATCACCGACAAGCCCAGACTCTCGGCCAGCACCACCCCCATTTTGGCGATGGGTGCGTCGTTGGAGTCGGTGACGATGTTGCGCACGACGCCTTGGTCATTTTTGAGCTGGTCCAGCGGCAGGCGCTTCAGGTACGCCAGCGACGAATAGCCGGTGCCAAAGTCATCCAGCGAGAAGGCCACGCCGTGGGCCCTGAGCGCGCCCATCCCGCCACGGCACCGCACACCACGCCGCATCCGGCTGCCAAGTGGCTGCCCAGGCCGGCATCTGCTCAGGTGGCATGGGCCGGGCAATGCCGTAGCCTTGCGCCAGCGCGCAGCCCAGTTGCAGCAGCGCAGTGCCGTGGGCTACCGTCTCTACGCCCTCGGCAATCACATCGCGTTTGAAGGCAGCAGCCAGGCCGATGACGCCCTCCAGGATGGCCAAGTCATCAGGGTCGTCGAGCATGTCGCGCACAAAGCTCTGGTCGATTTTGAGCAGAGCCACGCGCAGGCGTTTCAGGTAGGTGAGCGAAGAGTAGCCGGTGCCAAAGTCGTCCAGCGCAAACCGCACCCCGATCTGGGCGCAGTCTTCTATGACTTGCGACACCTGCTCCATATCGGCCAGTGCGCTGGTCTCCAGCACTTCAAGCTCAATACAGCCCGCTTGCACCTGCGGGTGGCGCGCCAGTATGGCTTGCAGGCGTTCCACAAAATTGCCTTGCTGCAATTGGCGCGCGCCAATGTTCACACTGACTTGCAAATCCAGCCCGGCGGCGTACCACAACTCCACCTGGTGCAGGGCAGTGTTTATCACCCACTCGCCCACGTCCACCGCCAGCGGGTGGTCTTCGATCGCCGGCAGGAACATGGCCGGGGCCAGCTTTTGGCCAGACCAATGTGTGGCGCATTCTGGGTAGCCTGGGCTTCAGCCCACAGAAGCCGGAGAAGCGCGCCATCGAGCGTAATGAAGATGCAGTGCGGTCTTGGAAACGCAGCACTTGGCCCGCCCTTAAAAGAAAGCCCAGCGAGAAGGCCGGCTGATCGTCTTTGTCGACGAGTCCGGAATCAGCGAACGCCCCACCCGAGTGCGGACCTGGGCACCCAAAGGACAAACGCCTATCATCCAGTTTCATTTCAACTGGAACCATGTGTCTGTCATCGCTGGACTGACTCGCACCAACTGCCTGTTCCGACTTCACGAGGGCAGCATCAAGAAGGAGGAGATCGTCGATTTCCTCAAAGCGCTCAAGGCCCATTTGAAGCAACCCCTGTTGGTGATCTGGGACGGATTGAAGGCGCATCGAAGTCGACTGGTACGCGAATAATTGGACAGCTTGAACGGCCACATTCAAATTGCATTTCTGCCGCCCTACGCGCCCGACATGAACCCGGTCGAATACCTTTGGGCTTGGCTCAAGCGCCATGCCATGGCCAACTACTGTCCCAACAACCTTAGCGAGTTGCACGTCACTGCGCGCAATAAACTCAAGAGCGCCCCAAAAGCTGACCTTGCCCCTGAGTTGAGCAGTTTTTAGCCCCCGATTTGTGCAGCTTTTTTACGCTGTGCCGCAAGCCAGCGTTGCTCATATTGCATCGGACTGAGGTAACCCAAAGTCGAGTGCAATCTTCGATGATTGTAGAAGGCCATCCAGTCCAACACGGCATGCATGGCCTCCTGTCGGGTGGCGAATTTCTTGCCATACAGGCTGGCTGTCTTCAATCGTCCCCAAAAGCTTTCCGTGGGGGCGTTATCCCAACAGTTGCCTTTCCTGCTCATCGATGAGCGCATCCCCCAACCCTTGAGCGCGTTCTGGAATTCATGGCTGCAGTACTGGCTCCCACGGTCGCTATGGAATATCAACCCTGCGACTGGCAGGCGACGAAAGCGCGCCATGGTCAAGGCATCCTTGACCAGGCTGGTTTGCATGTGGTCCTTCATGCTCCAGCCCACCACCTGACGACTGAACAGGTCAATGACGGCCGCCAGGTACACCCAGCCTTCATCGGTGGCAATGTAGGTGATGTCTCCGCTCCAAAGCTGATTGGGTGCCTCGGGATTGAATTTGCGCTGCACCAGGTCAGGCGCCACGGGCAGGTTGTGTTTGCTGTCCGTGGTCACTACGAACTTGCGCTTGGTCTTGGCACGAATGCCATGCTGCTTCATCAGGCGACGCACCCGTTCCTTGCCCACCCGAATACCCCGGGCCACCAGTTCTTTGTGCATGCGAGGCCAGCCGTATTCCTGTTTGACTTCAGCATGGATTGCACGCATGTGGACCAGCAAGGCCTCGTTCAGGCTGTAGCCCTCGTGAATACTGCGCAACCAGCTATCAATTCAGGAGTGACAAGGCTGACCGCTGACAGCAGAGAAAACCATAAAGCTGGATATAAACCCAGTAACATCAGGCACCCAGCCCCTGCTGGAACTGCCCCATGCCCGCCACCGCACGCCCAACGCAAGCGCATTCTCACGCGGGTGGGCCAGCGGGTGCAAAGCCCAAGCTCTACAACCCGCGCCACCCAGAGCGTACGCTGCTGTACCAAACAATCGCCGAGCACTTCGAGACCTGGTTTGAGTTGGCCAGTGCCGGTCAGTTCGACGGCCAGGGTGACCACCAGACGCCAAAGCCCTATGTCCGCCAAGCCTTTCGCAAATACCTCGAATGCGGCATCTTTGCGCACGGCTTTGCCCGGGCGTGGTGTGATGACTGCGGGCACGACTACTTCGTGGCCTATTCCTGCAAAGGCCGCGGCGTGTGCCCATCGTGCAACACGCGGCGCATGGTGGAGACAGCGGCGCACCTGACGGATCACGTCTTCCCGCGCTTGCCGGTGCGCCAGTGGGTGCTGTCCGTGCCGAAGCGGTTACGTTACTTCATGCAGCGCGATGGTGCGGTACTGCACATGGTGCTGCGCATTTTCCTGCGGGTGATTGCGCAAAGCCTATCTGCCAACTGCCCCGGTGCAGCCGACGTGAACAAGGCAGCCCAGCACATTGGCGCTGTGGCCTTTATCCACCGGTTCGGCTCCAGCCTGAACGGGCATGTGCACTTCCATGTTTGTGTGGTCGACGGGGTGTTTGAGGAAATGCCAGGCGAGGGCGACACCGATGCCCAATCCTTGCCCCCGGGCATCGTGTTCCACCCGGCCAGTGGGATCGACGAGACCGCTGTGGCCCAGGTACAGGCCGATTTGCGCCGACGCATCCTGCGAGCCTTCGTGGGCCGGGGCCTGCTGGAGAGTGGTGACGCCAAAGAGATGCTGGCCTACCAGCACAGCGGCTTCTCGGTGGATGCCGGTGTCTGCATCGAAGCAGACGACCGCGCCGCCCTGGAGCGGCTGTTGCGCTACTGCGCCCGCCCGCCCTTTGCTATGGATCGTCTGCGCAAAGAGGGTGCTGAGCTGGTGTACCGATGCGCCAAACAGCAAAGTGAGCCAGGCAGTGACAAACGCGGTGCCCGCGTGGACGAGCTGCATCTCACGCCGCTGGATCTGATAGATCGCATTGCGGCCCTGGTGCCACCGCCGCGTACGCACCGGCATCGATACTTTGGTGTGCTGGCACCGAACTCGCCCATCAGGGCTGCGGTGACGGCGCTGGCGAGACCTGCACAACCGGCCAAGGAATTCGTCGTGCAGATCGAGCCAGCCGCAACGGGCGAGGGCGCGCCGGGGGTGGCGCCACTGGGCCATGCGATCTCATCCACGCCCGAGCCTGCGACACCCAAGCGCGCACCGGCGCACTACCTGTGGGCAGTGTTGATCGCCAGAATATACGAAGTTTTCCCGCTGCTGTGCCCGATGTGCGGTGGTCAGATGCGCCTGATCGCGTTCATTACCGAGGGCATGCAGATCAGAAAGATCCTCGACCACATCGGGGTTGACTCTGAGCCCCCGTACATAGCCCCGGCGCGCGGGCCACCGCTGTGGGATGACTGCGATGCGCAGACGGATGACGGGGTGCACATGGAGCCCGATTGGGACCTTGCACCGCAAGCGGCACCGGACTTAGAGGTGGATCAGCGCATCAGTTGGTGAGGGGTTGGTGAGGGGTTGAGGCGGCGATTTTGACTTGCCGCTGGCTAGGCCTGCGCGGTCCACCGCAAATGACCCTGTCGACAGCGAATTTTGGTAATGGCTCGCCCAGGAATCACGCTGTAGTCCAGGAATCACGCTGTAGTGAGAATCACGAAGGTTTTTGCGGAGGGGTGGTGGCCAATCAAAGGTGCGATACTGGCCTTGAGGCGGTTGAAATGCTTATCCGTGTTCCACCAGCTTGTGGGTGATTGACAGGCCCAGCCCGGTGCCGCCAAAATTGCGCGCGGTGCTCTCGTCGGCCTGGCTAAAGGGTTGAAACAGCTTGTGCACCACCTCAGGCGCCATGCCGATGCCGTTGTCCTGCACCAGAAAACGTAGGCCGGGGCTGCCACTGGCGAGTGTGCAAGGTTCTACCTGCAACAACACCCGAGCCGTTTCGCCTTGGCCGGCGCGGGTGAACTTGATGGCGTTGCCCAGCAAGTTGAGCAGCACCTGGCGCAGGCGCACCGGGTCGCCCAGCATGCGGGTGGGCAATGCGGGGTCTACAAAGACCGAGAGTTCCACCGTCCGGGCGTTGGAGGACGACACCAATAATTGCGCCACGCCCTCTGCCACCTCGCGCAGGTGGGTGGGAATGGACTCCACACCGAGCTTGCCGGCTTCGATCTTGGAAATGTCCAGAATGTCGTTCAAAATCTGTAGCAAGGCCAGCGATGAGTTGTGAATGGTCTGCAACATGCGGTGCTGCTCGGGCAGGAGGGGTGTCTCTTGCAAATATCGACCATGCCGATGACGCCGTTCATGGGGGTGCGGATCTCGTGGCTCATGTTGGCCAGAAATTCGCTCTTGGCGTGGTTGGCAGCTGTGGCCTGTGCGTTGGCAAGTTGCAGCTCCGCCGTTCTTTTGACCACCATGGCTTCCAGATTTTCCTGGTGTTCAATCAGCGCCACTTCCATCGTTTTGCGGTCGTTGACGTCTTGGATGGTGCCGCGCAGAAAAACCGGTTTGCCTTCGTCATTGCATGCAAACTCGCCCAGCGCTTCGATCCAGCGCGTTTGCCCATCGATGGGTCTAATAATCTGGTATTGCTGCTTGTACTTGCCATCACTGGCAATGACATGGCGGTAATAGTCGGTCACATAGTCTTGAAACTCCGGGACTACCAGGGCGTTCCAGTTCGGAAGGGTTTTTTGAAAGTCCGCGTTAATGCCCAAAATATCGTCCAGCACGGCCGAGCTTTGCCAAACCCCGGTATTGATGTCAATGGCGTAGGTGCCCACACGGCCTATGCGTTGTGCCTCGGACATGGCGTGCAGGCTGTCATTCAATGCCTGTTCGTGCTGCGTCCGCAGTGCGTCACGCATCTGGCTCTCGGCCAGAGCGACATGGAGGTGCTCGGCTTGTTTGCGCGCGGTGATGTCATTGATCGAGACAAAAATGGCCGGCTCGCCTTCGTAATCCACCAACACGCCTTGCACTTGCCCGTCAAAGGGCGTGCCGTCGAGTTTGAGAAGCCGGGTCTCAACCATTGGCACTATGCTTTGCCTTTGCATGATGTGCTGTGTCCGCTGGGCCTGTACTTCCCGGAAGTCCGGGTGAATCAGTTGGTCGACGCGCCTGGCCATCAAACTGGCGGCATCGGGCGCGCCAAACAGGGTGACGGCGGCCGGGTTGACCAGCAACACTTGCCCGGCCCGGTGCACCAGGGTGGCAATCGGTGAGCTCTGCATCAGGGAGCGGTAGCGGGCTTCGCTTTGCTCCAGTTCTTCTTGCCGCCGGCCAAAGATGCGCAGCAGCCGGTTAAAGCCGGCTATCAGTTGACCGACCTCGTCGTGACTGGTGATCCGCAGCGCCTTCGGTGTCTGACCCACCCGCGCCAGGTCGTCCAGCGCCTGGGTGGTGGCCAGCATGGGGGCGAGTTGGTGACGCACGATGCGCGCGGTCGTCCACCAGATCAGTGCGCACGCCAGTAGCGTGGCCAGCAGT
>JBIJDQ010000215.1:0-4785 GCA_044344025.1 Rhodoferax sp. | reverse complement strand
CAGGTTGGCCACCAGCGTCCAGCCGGCTACGGGAATGGCCTTGACCGACACCAACATCTCCACGCCTAGCGCGCCGACGTAAACTTGCGTGCCTTCAAAGCCCGCCACAAAACGGTCCAGCGCCGGGGACACGCCGGCGGGCGGCAGCGCGGTCATGGTGCGGGTCTTGTCGGTGGCAACGATGTTGAGCCTACGCCCCCCATCGGCAATCAAATAGCCGCCAGTTTTGCCGTAAGGGCTGTTGATAATTTTGTCCAGAAAGTTGGGTTTGGCCAGATTGACAATTCCCACCAGTACGCCAATCACGCGGCCCTGCGCATCCCGAATGGGCGCGGCAATCGGGATCATCGGGGTTTTCAGGCTTTTGCCCATCGCGGGCTGACCGACCGAGGATTTGCCGCCCTTGAGCGCTGTGACCATGTAGTCCCGCTCACTGACGTTGAGCCCGATCCGGTTTGCCGTGGCCGGGAAGTCGGCAACCACCGTGCCATCGGTGCGGGTGATGAAGATGCCGGCGTTGAACATCCGGTGAAGCACGACCGCGCCTTCCAGTTCTTGCTGCGCGGCTTCGGCTTTGGCCAGCAGGGTGGGGCCTATTTTTGCGGCTCTCGCCGCCAGGGCATTGATACGGTCCTGCAACTCGTCATCGACCTGCGCTGCCAGCAGCGACACGGTGGCGAACTGATGCGCGCCCAGTTCACTAGCCAGGTCTTCGCGCAGTGTGCGGCTAGCGTATGCGCCCAGCAGCATGTTGCTCAGGATAAAGACAACCAACGTAGCCAGGGTGATGCGGGTTTTCAGCGAATGCGGGCTAAAAAAACGCAGGCTCATGAAAAACCCTGGCTAAGCACGGTCACGCTGCAACCACTCGGTGCAGGTGGAAACGGGCATCGGGCGGGCCAGGTGGTAGCCCTGCACCACAGTGCCACCGCAGCTGCGCAGAAACTCCATTTGTTCGGCTGTCTCCACGCCCTCGGCGACCACGCTCATGCCCAGGGTCAGGCCAATCGTGATCGAGATGCGCAAAATGGCCTCGGCTTTGCGCTCGGCATTGGCGCGTTGCACAAAGCTGCCGTCTATTTTTAGTTCTTTAAACGGCAAATCGACCAATTGCACCAGGCTGGAATAGCCGGTGCCAAAGTCGTCAATCGACAGTACAAAACCCATCAGGGAGAGGCGGGTCAGGGTCTCCATGGCCAGGCTGCGCTCGACCATCAACTTGCTCTCGGTGACTTCGATGATCAGGTCTGCCGGGTGCAGACCACGGTCGTGCACCAGTCCCAAAAGTTGTTCGGGCATGGTCAGGTTGAGGGCGGTGTCCATCGACATGTTGATGGCGGCCATGATCAGAATTCCCTGCGTGCGCCACAGCGCCAGATCAGCCAGTACGGCGCGGGCCATGGCAAAAAACAATGGGTCGGACAACCCGGCGGCCTCGATGGCGGGCACAAACTGGGCCGGCCCGATCATGCCGCCAGACTCCACCGGCCAGCGTGCCAGGGCCTCGACACTGACGGTCTTGCCGCTGTGAATATCGACCTTGGGTTGGTACCAGGGTACAAATTCACCGGCCTGCAGGGCCTGTGCCAGGCGCGCCAGTGAAAGCGACTCGCCAATGCGCCGGGCGCTCAGGTTGCTGCCGCGTGGCTGGCGTGCCGCCAGCATTTCGCGCAGGCGCTCGGGCGCACAGGGCTTGGTCAGCACGCCCAGCAAATCCAGGTGGTGCGCCTGGGCCAGGCCGGCGGCGCTGCTCAATATCTCGTCGGTAGCGCCAGACAGCAAAATGAACGAGGCCGCAAACCCGCGTTGCGCCAGGTGGCGCATCAGCACCAGGCCATCCATGCCGGGCATGGCCAGGTCGCTGATGATGACGCCAATCTGCTCTCCATGGAACTCAAACTGGGCTAGTGCCTCGTCACCACCATGGGCCAAAACAACATCGGTGTAGCCCAGGTTGGTGAGCTGCATGCCCAGCAGGGTTAGCTGCAATTCGTCGTCATCCACCAGAAGAATGATTTGGGCGGTCATGGCAAATGCTATTGAACGGCCAGAACCTCGGCCAGAATGGCCATGGGCACCGGCTTGGTATAGGCACCGAGCATTTTGAGACCATCGGAGATGGCCACGTCCTGGGCAATGGACATCATGGTGATATCCTGGCCACTGACCAAAATGAGGCCGCCCTGATAGCCTTTTTTTGCCAGTTCCCCGGTAAATTCAATGCCATCCATATCGGGCATGAATACGTCGCAAATCAATAAATCAGGGTGCCGTGGCAAAGCGGCCAGGGTGCGCAGCCCGACCCTGCCATTGCTGGCGGTGTGAATGTCGGTCACGCCCAGCGTTATCAGCATTTCGGAGAAAAGCTCCTGGCTGAAGCTGTCGTCGTCAACGATCAAAACCAATTTGGAAGCATTTGGCTGCGGTGTGGGCAGTGTTGTTTTGCTCATATCCATTCCCTGAAGAAAGATTGGTGGTATATGATGGCATCCATCTTTCACGCAGACTTTAAAATAATACATCGTAAACGAGAACTCTCAGGGATGCATCCAGACTTACCAAGCCCCGCCAGCGACCCGAAACAGCCCAATTCGTCAGCGTGGGTGTGGCTGCTGGCACCATTTTTCATCACGTGCGTCGCGACCTTGCCGCTTTGGATCAGTGAATCCTGGGTGCTATGGGCCACGGCAGGTGGTGTTGGCCTGCTGTCGTTTGCCGCCGTGGGCTGGTTGGTGGCGCAACTGCATGCCGCCAATGCCCGCACCGAACAGGCCCACGCAGGCGCGCAGGAGTTGGCTAGTCTGTCCACACAAGAACTCGCCATGCTGCTGCAAAATGTGCTGCCCGCCTGGCACTACCACGTGGAGACCGTGAAAAATCAGACCGAAAGCGCGGTGAACCAACTGACGAGCAGTTTTTCTACGGTGTTGCAGCAGTTTGATCTGGCAGGTATTGGCGGCGTCGGCGCTGCCGGGGGTGCCGACTCCAGCAACACCATTGGCCTGCTGGACCTGTGCGAGCGCGAGTTGCAGCCGGTGGTGCTGTCCTTGACCAATGTAATTGAAGGCAAGGACGCCTTGTTGGTCAACATCCGCAATCTGGCCAAAGAAACCCTTGAGTTACAGGCCATGGCGGCCGAGGTGCGCAGCATTGCTGCTCAAACCAACCTGCTGGCCCTGAACGCAGCCATTGAGGCTGCGCGGGCCGGGGAGTCCGGACGCGGGTTTGCGGTGGTGGCCTCCGAGGTGCGCATGCTCTCGCAGCGTTCGGCCGAAACCGGCACCCGCATCGGGCAGCGGGTGGGTCAAATTGCCGGCATCATGAATACCACCATGGCCGGCGCGGAAGCCGCTGCGGTAGATGACAAGCACGCGGTGTCGCTGTCGGGTGAACTGGTCGAGCACGTGCTGGGCCATGTGCGCAAACTGGGCGCCTCCGCCGAGTCCATGCACCGCCATGGTATGGTGGTGCGCAAGGAGGTTGAGACGCTGCTCATGGCGATGCAGTTTCAGGACCGGGTTTCACAAATACTGTGCCACGTGGAAAATAACATGAGCCTCATGCAGGAAACCTTGGAGCAGGTGGACACGCAAGCTCTGCCAAACGCCGATGACTGGATTGACGCCCTGAATAAATCATCCAATATGGATGATCAACTTTACCAACGCACCAAACGGTGATTCCATTCCGATATGAATAACCCAAGCATTAAAACCGCCGCCGCACCTATCAGCCGAAACGCGCTCAAGGTGTTGTTGGTGGATGATGACTCGTTTCAGCTGGAGATGATCTCCGGCATTCTGGAAAGCCTGCGGGTAACCGACATTACGCAGGCCAACAGTGGCGAGCAGGCCCTGCAAAAGCTTTCGGGGGGCGCACAGCGCTTTAACCTGCTGCTGCTCGATTTGCACATGCCGGGCATGGACGGGTTCAAGTTCATGGAGTCGTTGGCCAAGGCGGGCTACACCGGTGCGCTGATCATTGTGTCGGGCCAAAGCGACGACGTCATGCACGCCGCCAGCATGGTGGCCAAACTGCGCCGTTTCACCCTGCTGGGCACGGTGCCCAAGCCCGTGAGCCGTGGCGCTTTGTCGGCCCTTCTCGATAAGCTGGGCTAGACGCTTCAGATCAACTCAAACCGGTAACCCACCCCATAGACCGAGGCCACGCTGTGCCCCACGGCGCCGGCAGCGTCCAGCTTGCGGCGCACATTCTTGATGTGGCTGTCAATTACCCTGTCACTCACATCACGCAGGTCCTGGTGCATGTGGTCGAGCAGTATGGTGCGCGAAAACACCCTGCTCGGGCGTGACATCAGCAGCGCGAGCAACCGGAACTCGACCGGCGTCAACGGTACCGGGCGCTGTTCCCAGTAAATGCTTTGGCTGGCCTCATCAACCCAAAGCCCTGCCTTTTGCGCTGATGGGGTTGGCGTTGTCCCGCCCGAAAATGCCAGCGCCCCCTCTGAGCGGCGCAGTAGCGCCTTGATGCGTGCCACCACCTCACGCGGGCTGAAGGGTTTGCAGACGTAGTCGTCGGCGCCGGTGTCCAGCCCCAGCAGGCGGTCAATCTCGTCTACCCGCGCCGTCACCATGATGATCGGCACGTTGGAGAAGGTGCGTATCTGCTGGCAGGCGGCCATGCCATCCTGACCCGGCAGCATCAGGTCCAGTAGCACCAGGGCGGGGGCCAGCGCGCGAACTTGGCGCACGGCGTCCAGCCCATTGCCACACACGGTGGTTGCAAAGTCGTGCATATGCAGGTAGTTGGTCAGCATGTCGGCAA
>JBIJDQ010000405.1:0-3262 GCA_044344025.1 Rhodoferax sp. | reverse complement strand
CCACAGTGGGCATTGTGATGTTGGCCTTGCTGGGCATTTTGGCGCTGACCTGGTACTTTGCCAAAACCGTGGTTCAACCCATTCGATCCGTGTCGGCCGGGTTTCGCAGCCTTGAACAACACCCGGAGGCACATCATGACCCCTTGCGCACCGGTCCGGTTCTGGACGAGTTGTTTCAACTGGTGCAAGGTTACAACCAGCACTTGCTGTCACTCCAGACACAACGCGCCACAGCGGTTGAGCTGCGCCAGTCGAAACTGGCAGCTGATGCAGCCAATCAGGCCAAGAGCCGTTTTCTGGCCACCATGAGCCATGAAATTCGCACCCCGATGAACGGCGTGCTGGGCATGGCGCAACTGCTGCTGCTGCCCAACCTGAGTGAGCCTGACCGGCGCGACTACGCACGCACCATTTTGTCAAGCGGACAAACCTTGCTGAGCCTGCTCAATGACATTCTTGACCTGTCAAAAATCGAGGCTGGCAAGTTCCAGCTGGAGGCCACGGTATTTGCCCCAGAACAGTTGGTGACCGACACCCAGTCGCTGTTTGCCGTGGCGGCCCAAACCCGCCACCTGCAACTGGACTGCCAGTGGACCGGCCCCACAAACCAACATTACCAGGCCGATGCCCACCGCTTGCGCCAGATGTTGACCAACCTGGTCGGCAACGCCATCAAGTTCACCCAAAAAGGCACGGTGCGTATTGAGGGCACCGAAATTGAGCGCAGCCAGACGACGGCCATGCTGGAGTTCTCGGTGACGGACACCGGCGTTGGCATTGCGCCGGAAAAAATCAGCCTGCTTTTCAAGCCGTTCTCTCAGGCCGACAGTTCCACTACCCGCGAGTTTGGCGGCTCGGGGCTGGGCTTGTCCATCGTCAGCCACTTGGCGCGCGCCATGGGCGGCAGTGTGGGCGTGAGCAGCCAAGCGGGTCAGGGCTCACGCTTCTGGTTTCGCATCTCTGCCGGGTTGGTGCAAACCAGCCAGGACAAACGCCAAACCGGGCGTGCCGAGGCTGATGTGGTCAATTCGACGACCGGGCCTGCACCCCTGCTGGGCCATATTTTGGTGGTGGAAGACAACCCGGTGAATTGCCTGGTGATTGGCTCTTTGCTGGCCAGTCTGGGCCTCAGCCACTCAGAAGCCGCAGATGGGCGGCAAGGCGTGGAGGCGGTTTCGCAGGGCGCGCGACCTGACCTGATCCTGATGGACCTGCAAATGCCGGTGATGGACGGCTACCAAGCCACCCAAGCCATTCGGCAGTGGGAGGCCGAAGGCCAGCACCCACGCCTGCCCATCATCGCCCTGACCGCCGACGCGTTTGAAGAAGACCGCCAAAAGTGTCTGGCTGTGGGCATGGACGACTTTTTGACCAAGCCCATCGGTCTTGATGCACTGCATCAAAGCTTGGCCAAATGGCTTCCATCAAGTCACCCCGATGCCGCCCCAAACCCACTCTGCGAACCGATCAACGCGGCAGACAGAGCCCAGTGGGTCACCGCCATGGAAGCGCTGGCCGAATTGCTGGCGCAAAACAAATTTGATGCGCTGGAGCGGTTTTCTGAGCTGCAATCCCAAGCTCATGGTACCGAACTGGACGCACCGCTGCGAGACATTGGTGCTCTGGTCAACACCCTGCGCTTTGAAGAAGCCCTTGAACCACTTCAACAACTGATCTCGCAACAGACAAGCCCACCCCACATGGACGCACCATGAACGCCGCAAAACCCCGTATTCTGGTCATTGACGACACCCCTGCCAACCTGCTGACCCTGGGTGCTGCCCTTAAAAATGATTACGACCTGCAAATCGCCACCTCTGGCCCCATCGGTCTGGCGCAAGCGCTGAAGTCGCCTCCCGACCTGATCCTGCTTGACATCATGATGCCGGGGATGGACGGTTTTGAGGTCTGCAGCCGCTTGAAGGCAGAACCACTGCTAAACACCATTCCGGTGGTGTTTGTCACTGCCTTGCAAGAGTTTGAATCCGAAGTCAAAGGCCTGAAATTGGGCGCATTGGACTACATCACCAAACCCATTCAGGTTGAAACCGCCCGCCAGCGCATTCGCAACCTGCTTGAGCAAGAGCGCCTTCGCCAGCAAGTGGTGGCGCAACGCGACAGGCTTGAGACTGAGATTGCCGAACGCAAGCAGGCTGAACTGAGCCTGCAACGCAGCCAGGCCCAGCTGCTGCTGGCAGCCAGCGTGTTTGCCAGTGCGCGCGAAGGCATCACCATCACCGACACCGAAGGCACCATACTGGATGTCAATACCGCCTTTACCCGCATTACTGGCTACAGCCGTGCCGACGTGTTGGGCAAAAAATGTCAATTGTTGGTCCCCGGCCAGCAAACACCAGAGTTCTACGCGCAACTGTGGCAACAGCTCATTGACCAGGGCCATTGGTCAGGTGAGCTCTGGAACCGCCGAAAAGATGGCGAGCTGTATGCCGAAATGCTCAACATTTCTACCGTGCGTGATGCCAACGGCCAGGCGCAGAACTATGTGGCGCTGTTCTCGGACATCACCGCCAGCAAAAAGCATGAGCAAGAGCTTGACCACATTGCCCATTTTGATGTGCTCACCGGTCTACCCAACCGCGTCTTGCTGGCCGACCGGCTGCGCCAGGGCATGGCCCAGGCGGTGCGCCGCAACCAACAACTGGCGGTGGTGTTTTTGGACCTGGACGGCTTCAAGGCGGTCAACGATGCCCATGGCCATGAGGCCGGTGACCAACTGCTGATGACCATTGCACAGCGCATGAAACATGCCCTGCGCGAGGGCGACACACTGGCCCGCATTGGCGGCGACGAGTTCATTGCCCTGCTGGTGGACCTGAACGACAGCGCCACCAGCATTCCCATGATGCAGCGCTTGCTTGAGGCCGCCGCCCAACCCTTGTTGCATCAGGAGGCCACCCTGAAAGTGTCGGCCAGCCTGGGCGTGACCTTTTACCCCCAGGTACAAGAACTGGGCGCCGAACAACTCATGCGCCAGGCCGACCAAGCCATGTACCAGGCCAAGATGGCGGGCAAAAATCGTTTTCACCTGTTTGATTCGGTGCGTGACAGTGGCCTGCGCAGCCACCGCGAAAGCCAGGAGCGCATCCGCCAGGCCTTGCAAACCGGTGAACTGTTGCTGCATTACCAACCCAAGGTGAACATGCGCACCGGCTTGGTCATTGGGGTTGAAGCCCTGGTGCGCTGGCAGCATCCCATGTTTGGGCTGGAGGCACCGGCCCAGTTTTTGCCGATTATCGAAGAC
>JBIJDQ010000404.1:0-3264 GCA_044344025.1 Rhodoferax sp. | reverse complement strand
ACACCACGGTGGTCATCACGGCTGTGTTTGCGGCCTACTTTGTGGGCGGTGTGGCCCAAGGGGCACCTTGGGCCACATTGGCCTGGACGGCAGCACTCAGCGTGTCGCACGCCATCGTGATGCTCACCATGCCCAGCCTGGGTGCCTACGCCGACCTGCGTGCCGCCAAAAAGCGGCTGCTGGCTGTGTTTACCGTGGGTTGTGTCGTGTCCACCGCGGCGCTGGCGCTGGTTGGTCCTGGCAACGTGGTGCTTGCCATGGGGTTAATCGTGGTGTCAAACACGTTTTATGCTTGGGGCGAATCGCTCACTGCCGCTTTTTTGCCTGAACTGGCGCGGACCGAAGCATTGGGCAAGGTCAGCGGATGGGGCTGGAGTTTTGGCTATTTTGGCGGCATGCTGGCCTTGGGGCTGTGCTTGGCTTATGTGCTTTGGGCGCAGGGCCAGGGCATGCCCGCAGCGCAGTTTGTACCGGTCACGATGTTGGTCACCGCCGTTATTTACGGCGCGGCGGCAACGGTCACCTTTGTTCTGCTCAAAGAGCGCGCCGCACCCAACACGCGAGCCTTGAGTCAGGGCGGGTTCAAGGCTTCGCTGGCTCAGCTGCAGCACACCTTGCATCAGGCCCGGCAATTCAAGGACTTCATGTGGCTGCTGGCCTGCGCGGTGTTTTACCAGGCGGGTGTGGCGGTGGCCATCTCTTTGGCGGCCATTTATGCCGAGCAGGTGATCGGGTTCAAGCCGCAGGAAACCATGGTGCTGATTTTTGTGCTTAATTTTGCAGCAGCCGGCGGCGCGTTTGCCTGGGGTTATTTGCAAGACACTATTGGGCATAAATTGGCTCTAGCGCTTACGTTGCTTGCGTGGGTAGCTACATGTGTCATAGCAGCCCTGGCCAGCAGCAAGGGCGATTTTTGGTACGCCGCCGTGATTGCCGGCTTGTGCATGGGCAGCAGCCAGTCGGCCGGACGGGCCATGGCGGGCACCTTTGCACCCAAGCACCAGATGGCCGAGTTTTATGGCTTGTGGGCATTTGCCATACGCCTGGCCAGCATTGTCGGGCCCCTGACTTATGGCCTGATCACCTGGCTGACTGACGGCAACCAGCGCACCGCCATCCTGAGTACCTCGGTGCTGTTTCTGCTGGGCTTGTTGCTGCTGATCCCGGTGAACATGCAGCGTGGACGCTTGGCCGCGCAACAGGCTGGGCAAGAGTTTCAGGCTTAAAGCGCGCCAACACGTTGCCTTCACAGCTTGCCACCAGGGCCGGAATGCCGTACCTGGTATTTTGGGCGTTATTTGCGCATTGTCATCAAGCTGAAACCTGGCGTGCCCACACTGCAAGCATCACAACTCCACACGGGCCCAGAATGTTTGATGCCGAAGTCAGCCAGATCTCTCCCACAGGTCTGAGGTACACCACAAAAGCCGGCGGATCACCCTATCAGGCTGTTGGTGGCTCAGGCCACACCATGAGTTGCATTAAATGTGGTCACCACAGGCTGCGCAGCAATGGCATTTTTCGGCGTTACCCAACAGCGCTGATGTTTTTTTGCTTTGACTGCAAGCCGCGCCCGCGTGAGGCTTAGCCGACTCAACACGGTAAAATTGGGCGCAGCATGCCAGTTCGCGTGATGCGGCGCTTGGTTCTGGCTCTTTCAACAAGGCCTTGACCCTCCCCAACCTGATGGGTTAGGGGCGCACACCATGTGCTGGTCGCCACAGGCATATTTCTGGTTTTTTTGATCAATAGAAATTCATCCGCTGGGTTAAACCCCGTCAAGCGCGAGCCTGACGGCAGATTTTTTTCAATTTGGATGACTTTCAACCATGGCGCGAGCCTTGACGCGTACAAACCTCCACAGTTCCAACCTCATCCGTGTACTTGCCGACCTGGCGGTTCTGGACGCGGCAGCGCCGGGGAACGCCTTTGCTGAAAAGCTGGGCGAGTGGCTGAACCTGAATGACGCCATCACCCTGCGTGCGTTGCACACCGCAAGCCCACCTGCCAGGCAAGCGCAGGCACAGCCCGCTTCAGCGGTTTCCTTGCAAGCCGTGTTTGATCAAACCAAAGCGGCTTTGGTGGCTGCGATCACGCAGACGGGTACGCCCAAAGGCGCAAGAACCCGCTTGGCACTGCCCGTTTTGGTGTCGGTTATGCCGTTGGACGGGGCCACCGCCTATGAGCCCTACCGCCGATACCATCTGGCCCATCAACGCCAGATGGATTCACGCATTGGACCCATGCGGGCCGAGGTACAGCAAAGGCTTTGCCAGACATCACCCGCGCTCAAGTCGCTGGCCGACCTCGATGCCGTGTTTGAAGGAATACTCTGTGACCACGAGGCCAGACTGCTCGCCCGCCTGCCCACGCTGCTGGAGCAGCGCTTTGGCCAACTGCTCACAGCGCACCAGCAGCAGCTTGCCGAGGCACAACAAACCGACCAACCCGCCCTGTGGATGACGCCCGGTGGCTGGCTTGGACGCTTTTGCCATGAACTGCAAACGGTACTGCTGGCGGAGCTGGACTTTCGCCTGCAAACCACGCTTGGGCTTGTTGAAGCCCTCAACCACACCACCACACCACCGCAATGAATAGACATTTGTTCACAACCGCTTTTTGGCTGGGCGCAACAGCGGTCCTCTGGGTCGGTGCCGGGTTCATCGGCTCACACATTTTGGCGCTTGTGATGACGGCACTGATTGGCGCGGTCTATGTTTTCGGTGCGCTTGAGTTGCGCCAGTTCCGCCAGGCGAGCACCACGTTGGCAGCGGCGCTTGAGGCTGTTCCAAACACACTTTCAAACTTGGAGGATTGGCTGGGCAGTGTGCACCCCTCATTGCAAAACGCGGTGCGTCTGCGCATAGAGGGTGAGCGCACTGGCCTGCCTGGCCCTGCACTGACCCCTTATCTGGTGGGCCTGTTGGTGATGTTGGGCATGCTAGGTACTTTTTTGGGCATGGTGGTCACCCTCAACGGTGCGGCGTTTTCACTGGAAAGTACCACCGACCTTCAGGCCATTCGCGCAGCACTGGCGGCCCCCATCATGGGCTTGGGGCTGGCGTTTGGCACCTCAGTGGCCGGAGTTGCCGCCTCAAGCATGCTGGGCCTGATGTCGGCGCTGAGCCGCCGCGAAAGAATGCTGGCCTCTCTTGCACTTGACACCCAGATTGCCACGCGCTTGCGCCCCTTTTCACTCACCCACCAGCGCCAGGAAACCTACAAGGCCTTGCAGTTTCAAGCCCATGCCCTGCCCGAAGTGGT
>JBIJDQ010000403.1:0-3281 GCA_044344025.1 Rhodoferax sp. | reverse complement strand
CCAGCTTCAAACCCTTGCCCGCCACAAAACCCGCCCCACCATTGGAGAACTGAATAATCACCGGTGCCCGTGCCTTTGCAGCTGCTTCAAGAACCGCGTTCACGGAGTCAGTGCTGATGACGTTTACAGCAGGCATTGCAAATTGGTTGGCTTTGCAAATGGCAAAGATTTTTTGCATCTCATCTCCGGACACCACGCCGGGTTTAACTACATCCAAAATTTTTTGCGACATTGACGAATCCCTTTTAAGTTAGTTGAGGAAGAAAAATCCAGGCCATCCTGGCACCAGGCACACAAACAACCCTCCGCTGAACACAAGCGGCTACGCACATCTCGCGCGACTGGTACCCGAGTGGTAACACAGAATAATTCTACTGATCCAGGCACGTCAAAGCTTAATCAATGTCAAGACAAGGTGAATTGACTTCACCTTTCTGGCGCGCCCGACTTGGTAAAATTTCTTTACTTACACGCAAGAGCACCAGGTTTAGTCCTTGGTACAACGCCCTTGGGTCTGACCTGTCCCCACACTGCTCAACTTGTCCGCTCCATACTGGCATGGAACTTGTGTGGAGCACCTGTGTCCTTGCCTGCCACTTTAGGTTTTCACCATGTTCATTTTCACAGCCCACTCAACCTGGTTGGGCCAAACCAAACCCATTGATCGACCGTGTCAGATCGGCTTGGCCGCACCCGATGGGCGCAGCCTGCCACCGGCGAGGCGCACAACATGAGTGATGTCGCACTGTCAACCAGCTTGCTAGCCCTGGTCGCGGTACTGGGCTTATGGATCGGCAGCTTTGAGTTTCGCGGGGTGGGCTTAGGGATTGGCGGTGTGTTGTTCGGTGGCCTGGTGGTGGGCCATTTTGTGCACCAGAACGGCATCATCCTGGATTTGCACACCCTGCACTTCATCCAGGAATTTGGATTGATTTTGTTCGTTTACAGCATTGGCGTTCAAGTGGGGCCAGGCTTTTTTGCCTCGCTGCGCAAGGCAGGGCTGCGCCTGAATGGCTTTGCAGCCTTGCTGGTTATGTTGGGTTGCCTGGTGGCCGCCACTTTGCACAAGTTGCTTGATGTCCCGCTGCCAGTGATTCTGGGCATTTTGTCTGGCGCGGTTACCAACACGCCGTCTCTTGGCGCCGGGCAGCAAATTCTGACCGAGTTGGGCTCATCGGCGCAAAGCGTCTCTGGCATGGGCATGGCCTATGCGGTGGCGTATCCGTTTGGTATTTGCGGTATTTTGTTGTCCATGTGGCTGCTACGGCTGTTTTTTCGCGTCAACGTCGAACAAGAAGCTCAAGACTTTGACCACCAGGCCGGCTTGAAAAAGGGTTTGAGTGCCCTCAACGTGGCTTTGCGCAACGCCAATCTGGTGGGTTTGGCCCTTTCCCAAGTGCCGGTGCTGGCTGATGGCAAAGTGATTTGCTCGCGCCTGAAGCGTGGCGACATGTTGTCGGTGCCCAACCCGCAAACCACGTTGCAGGCGGGGGACCTGCTGCATCTGGTCGGTGCTGAAGATGCCTTGCGCGGTGCCCAACTGGTCATTGGTGAGGCAGTGGACATCTCTCTCTCGACCCAAGGCACCGAATTGCGCGTTGAACGGGTGGTGCTGACGAATGTGCGCCTGATGGGCAAGCGCATTGTTGATCTGGCCCTGCCGCAGGCCTACGAGGTGGTCATTTCGCGCCTGAACCGCGCCGGCGTCGAACTGGTGCCTGACGCACAAACCACATTACAGTTTGGTGACATCCTAAATTTGGTGGGCTCACCCGATGCCATTGCGCATGTGTCAAAAATGATGGGCAATGCGCAGCACAAACTGCAACAGGTTCACATGCTGCCGGTGTTCATTGGCATTGGCTTGGGCGTATTGCTGGGCTCGGTCCCGTTTTTTCTGCCGGGATTTCCGGCCGCACTCAAACTCGGTCTGGCCGGTGGGCCGCTGGTGGTGGCCCTGATCCTGTCGCGTATTGGCAGCATTGGCACGCTGCACTGGTTCATGCCGCCCAGCGCCAACCTGGCCCTGCGTGAGCTCGGCATTGTGCTGTTTCTGGCGGTGGTCGGACTGAAATCTGGCGGTCAGTTTGTGGACACCCTGGTGCAAGGTCCGGGTCTGAGCTGGTTACTTTATGGCATGTTGATCACACTGTTGCCGCTCATGATCGTTGGTGTGCTGGCCCGGGTATTTGGCCACACCAATTACCTGTCTTTGTGCGGCCTGTTGGCTGGCTCCATGACCGACCCACCGGCACTGGCTTTTGCCAACGCCATGCACCCCACCAGCGGGGCTGCGGCCTTGTCTTATGTGACGGTGTATCCGCTGGTGATGTTCTTGCGCATCATCTCGCCACAGTTGCTGGCCTTGATGTTGTGGGTATCTGGCTAGACCACCCGGCAGAGCTTGAGCAGGTTGGCACCACCAGACGAGCCCATGGGCTCGCCACAGGTGATGGCATAAATATCACCGGTGTTCACAATGTGGCGCGCCTTGAGGTCGGCTTCAGCCTGCGCCAAAGCCGTGTCCCGGTCGGCACTGGTGTCAATCAACAGTGGACGCACATTGCGGTACAACGTCATTTTGCGCTGGGTGGTCACCTTAGACGTAAGCGCGTAAATGGGCACCCGGATCAGGTGGCGGCTCATCCACAGCGCAGTTGATCCGCTGTCGGTCATGGCCACAATGGCCTTGGCACCTAGGTAGTGCGCAGTAAACAGCGCACCCATGGCAATGGCATGGTCAATACGTGTGAATGATTTTCCAGAAAAATCAGACTCCAACCGCAATGGGTCGCCAGACTCGGCAGCCTGGCAGATTTTGGCCATTTCAATCACGGTTTCCAGCGGGTACTTTCCAGCGGCAGTTTCGGCTGACAACATCACCGCATCGGTGCCATCAAGCACAGCGTTGGCCACATCGCTCACTTCAGCACGGGTGGGTACCGGGTTGGTGATCATGGATTCCATCATTTGGGTCGCGGTGATCACCACGCGGTCATGTTCGCGGGCGAGCTTGATCATGCGTTTTTGCAACGCGGGCACCACGGCATTGCCCACTTCAACCGCCAGGTCACCGCGCGCCACCATGATGCCATCGCTGGCCAGCAAAATCTCTTCCAGGTGGGGAATCGCCTCGGCCCGCTCAATCTTGGCGATCAGGCCGGGCCGGTGGCCATCTTCGCAGGCCACGTTGCACAACTGACGCGCCATTTCCATGTCAGTGGCGTTTTTTGGAAAGCTCACGGCCACGTAATCCGCCTTGAAGCTCATGGCTGTGCGGA
>JBIJDQ010000402.1:0-3283 GCA_044344025.1 Rhodoferax sp. | reverse complement strand
CGCCACCAGGTTGAACGCCACCGTGGCCAGCGTGGCCCAGGCGCAACCCAGGCCGCCCAGCCGTGGAAAACCCAGGTTGCCAAACACCAGCAGCCAGTTGACGACGATGTTGAGCAACAAGGACAACAGCGCAATCACCATCAGCGGTTTGGTCTGGTTGATGCTGGTGCTGTAGCCATACAACACGCGGTAACAGGCAAACAGCGGCATCGACAGGCTGGTGATGAGCACAAAGCTCACCGCCAGGTCGCGCACGTAGGGCTCAAGCGTCATGTGGCCAAACAGCAGGGCGGCCAGATTGGCGGCCACCGTGGCCAACAGGCCCACGCCCAGCGCCTTCCACAGGGCCTGGCGCACCATGTGCGGCACGCCCTCAAGCTCATTCGCACCCACCTGGTGCGCCACCACCGGGTTGATGGCCATCATGACCCCCATCATGCTGATGATCAGCATGTTCCAGATCGACACGCCCAGCGACACACCCGCCAGGTCTTGTGCCGAGGCGTGTCCGGCCATAGCCACATCGACCACCGCCATGCCGACGTTGGCCAGTTGCCCGATCAAGATCGGCCAGGCCAGCAGCCACAGGCCGCGCAACTCAGCGCCCAGCCGGGTGCGCGAAGCCGGGTGGTGAAACAGGTGTTTGAGGGGGGAGATCAAAATAAGGGGTCCGGCAAGCCGCCGACGCTCAGCACTCGATCAGCATCAGACCCGGCACACGGCGAAAATCTTTTGCATTGGCTGTCACCAACGCCGCGTTTTGCAGCACTGCGGTCGCGGCAATCAAGGCATCAGGCAACTTCAAACCTGTTTCTCGACGAATACGAGCCGCCTCATCTGCCACCATTGCATTCACGGGCACCAGTTGACACGCATCCAGTAAGGCAAGTGCTGCTGCCAAAGACATCGCCGAATGGCCCGACCAGGCCAAAACTTCCGCGCGAACGATGGCAGAAATAAAAATCTTCTGCGCATGCAAGTAGTCATCTAAAAGTGTCAGTGTGGCAGAGGGCAGAGCGTCATTCATAAAAAGAATTAGCACGCTGCTGTCAAACCCCACCCATTTCGGGGTGATTTCAGACACGGCTCAGCGCTCCCATTCGTCGCGGGATTTGGCCAATGCAGCCAAAACGGACTCGCGGTCTTGCTTGCCCAGCGAACCTCTGGCACGGTTGAATATGTCTGTGAGGGAATCGGACTTGACCTCGGCAAATGCGTCATCAAGCACAACCACAATCCGACGGGGTTCTGACATGGGGGGTGGACAGGCACCTAGCCAAATGACTTGGTTGCCTTGCAATTGGGCTTCAAAGCTTTGCAGCATGAGGGCTTTCGTAGGGGGTGATGAGTGGATGAACGATTCTAGTCATGACCGACAGGCGGTGGCTGCGGGGGTCTGGAAACGGGGTGTAGGTGCCTCCACTTTGACTGAATTCGGCATACACCTCAATCACGGTGCCCACGTCCACCACCAGCACAAACGGGGGCGGCCTTCACTGGCGGCCAGCGCGCGGGCGTAGTTTTCGGCTTGGCTACGGGCACGCAACAGGCCATCGTCAAACCCTTTGGTGTGGCTGCCGACCTTGAGTTTTTTGGATTCGAGGCAGAAATGTCCGCGCTTAAAGCAGTCAATGCGCCCGGGGCTGCTGGTGCCGTCGCCGTGGTGAAGGTCACCGGGCGCTCAAACATGTAGTTTTGGTCCGGCGTGGGGTGGGGTTTGTCCGCATCCAAAAAGATCGCAAAGTTCACGGATAAAACTCTGCGCAGTGGAGAGTTCACTGGCGGTGTTGCCGCTCCAGCTGGTGATGAAGACTTGGGCGTTGGTGTCGCTCATGACGGGTTTTAGCACTTGATCTGAAATTGTCTGTCCCGCGCTTTTTTGCGCTGTGCCGAAATCCCGTCCCTAAAAAGGTAGACTGATTCGGCAGTGGCTGGGCTGACCAAGGCCATATTCAATAAGGCGATCACGCAATAACACTGTGCTTTGTTCATGGTTTTTATCCTCTCCTGTTTGAATGGGTCTACGTTGTTAGCTTCACTTGCAACTGGCAGTGTGTCGACTGCCAGATGAGCGTCAAGGCTTAAATGCCTTTACCGCCCCCGCATGAACAGCGCATCGAGTTCCCGCAGGCTGATTTGTCGCCAGGTGGGGCGGCCGTGGTTGCACTGATCACTGCGCTCGGTGGCTTCCATCTGGCGCAACAGGGCGTTCATTTCTTCCACGGTCAGCATCCGGTTGGCACGCACCGCGCCGTGGCAGGCCATGGTGCCCAGCAACTCGTTGTGGGCGCGCTGGATGACGGTGCTGGCATCGTGCTGGCTCAGCTCGGCCAGCACACTGCGCGCCAGTTCCACCGCGTCACCTTGTACCAGGGTGGTCGGCACGGCGCGCACGGCCAGGGTTTTGGCCGAAAACGGGGTTATTTCAAGCCCCAGCAGTTGCAGTGTGGTGGTGTGGGCCTCAGCGGTGGCTACTTCAAGCGCTGTGGCGGCAAAGGTCGCGGCAATCAGCAGCGGCTGGCTGGGCAAGGCGCGGTGAGGATGCTCAGCCGATGCCAAATCAGAATTTGAAGCCGGGGCGGCTTGCGTTGATGCCAGCCCAGACGCTTGCAAGTCTGATGTGGAACTGCGGGTGTTGCGGGCGCTGTGGGCCTGGGCCTTGAGTCGCTCATACACCACACGCTCGTGCGCGGCGTGCATGTCCACCAGCACCAGGCCCTGGGCGTTTTCGGCCAGAATGTAAATGCCCTTGAGTTGTGCCAGCGCGCGCCCCAGTGGCCAGTCGCCAGCAGGCAGGGGGGCGCCAGTTGGCTGGTTTTGGGCAGAGTTTGCATTGGCCCAGGTGCCTCGGTTCACAGCGTCGTTTTCGGTCTGCGCGATGGCGTTGTGTGCTGCGGCACCGGGGTTGATGGCCTCTGACTTTTGCCACAGTGCCCCCAAGTCACTGACCCGGTGTCCCACAGGAGAATCAAAATGCATAGCTGCCTGTGCATATTTGACGGGCACCACAGGCTGATTTGATGTAAAAAGCCCGGAATTTCCGCCCGCCATGGCACCCAAACCGCCTGCACCGATGGTTGGCGTGCCTTGTGGCTGGTTTGCGGTGGCGATTGAGGCGTTGGTTGCCGCGTCCACCGGGCTCACCTGGCCTGCCTGGCCCACGCGTGGGGTGGCCAAGGCGCTTTCAACTGCGTGGCGCACCGCTTGATGCACTTCGCGGCTGTCGCGAAAACGCACCTCGATCTTGGTCGGGTGCACGTTCACGTCCACCCGGGTCGGGTCA
>JBIJDQ010000400.1:0-3285 GCA_044344025.1 Rhodoferax sp. | reverse complement strand
ACAAGCCACCATCACCACCAGCATGAAAAGCGCCGTCAGCAGCAAACCCGGCACCACACCGGCGGCATACAGCTTGCCAACCGAGGTGTTGGTCATGGCGCCATAAATGATCATGTTGATGGACGGGGGGATCAAGATGCCCAGCGTCGCACCTGCGGCAATGGTGCCCAGCACCAGTCGGGCGTTGTAACCGCGCTGCCGGAACGCCGGCAATGCCACTGTGCCAATGGTGGCCGCCGTGGCCACCGACGAGCCCGACACCGCTGCAAACAGGGCCGATGCGCCAATGTTGGAGTGCAACAGGCCGCCAGGCAGCGGTGCCAGCCAGTCGGAGAGCGACCGGTACATCTTGTCGGTAAAACCGCCACGCACCAGCAACTCACCCAGCAAAATGAACAGCGGGATCGACACCAGCACAAAGTTGTTGTTGGCGCTCCAGTACTGGGTTCCGTACTCCAGCGCAGCGGGCAGCCCCAAGTAAGCCACTGCACCCACCAGGCTCAGGATGAACATGACGAACGCCACATGCAAGCCCAAGCTCATCAACACGATCAGCAGCGCAAAGCCCAGCGCCACCCCGCCAATGGAAATGTCTGCCATGGTCAGCGTCCTTCTGCAGCAGTCGCCACACCGGCGGTTTCCGACGAAGTGCCACGGCTTTTAAGTTCCAGCAACTCGGCCTCCAACTCTTCCTGGGCGCTGATCGGGCCATACCAGGCATTGAGTTCGGGGCTTTGGCGCGCGAGCAAGTACGCCGCGTGAATGGCATAGGTCATCGAGATCAGCGCCAGCAAACACAGGCCTACCACCCAGGCCAGCTGCGGCACCCACAGGGGTTGCTCCAGGTTGGTGGCGCTGCTTTTGTACTCAATGGTTTCCAGCAACACCGCCACACTGCGCCAGGCCGCAAAGGTGGCAAACAGGGCAAAGGTCAGTTGTGCCAGCGTGTTGAGCCAGCGCTGAACCGGCCTGGAAAAACGCACCAAAAACACATCCACCCGGGTGTGGCTGCGCTGCACCAGTGCATAAGATGCACCAATTGCGGCGGCAATCGCCAACACAAAGCCGCCCAGTTCGTCCACGCCCTTGAACGAGGAGGTGAAGAATTTCCGGCCCAACACCTCAAAGGTCAGGACAAAGGCATACGCCATCACCACCCACCCAATGGCCAGGGTGGCCAGACGGGCGGCGGGAGCGATTTTCAGGCTGATGGGGTTGCTGGTGGCCATGGTGCGGGGCGCTCTGAGAACCAGCGTCAGTTGATTTGCATGCCGCGTGCTTTGCCTACCGTGGCGTTCCAGGTGTCGCTGCAACTGGGGTCAACCTTGTTGCATGTGGCTTTCCACATCGGCAGCACGGTGGCGGACGACGCCACCTTGACACGTGCTTCGTCATCCGCCGACACCGGCACCAGGGTCATCTTGAACGGTGTGCCACTCTTGCAAGGTTTGCCGGTGTTGCAGGCAATGGAGTCGGCTGTGCCTTCTTCTGCCAGCTGCCACATCTGGTTTTCCATTTTGCGGAACTCGGCGGCAATTTTGGTTTGTTGCTCTGGTTTGAGCTTGTTCCAGAAGTCCAGGTTGACAAAGTGGCCCTGCACTGACCCGGAGACCGAAAGCGGGTAAAAATACTGCGTCACCTCAGGCCACTTGCCAGAGTTGCCTGAGTTGGCTGAGGTCACACCACAGTCCACCACCCCGTTGCCCAGTGCCGAATACACCTCGGAAAACGCCAGTGTGACGGGGGTTGCACCCAGGTTTTGCAACATGGCCGACATGGTCGGGGTAAAGCTGCGAATCTTCAGACCCTTGAAGTCGGCAATCGACTTGATCGGCTTGTTGCAGTAAAAAACCTGGGGGCCAAATGGCCATAGGGTGAGTGCCTTGGCCTTGAATTTTTCTTGCAGACGCTTGTCAAACACCTGGCGGTAGGCTTCCATGGACGTACGCAAGGCGGGCATGTTGGTCGACACACCGGCTAAATCCACCCCTTCAAAAAACGGTTCGTCACGTGCCACGCTGCCTATCTGGATCGACATCACGTCAAAAATATTGGAGCGCAGCAGGCGCAAGGCATCCTCAGCCTTGACGTTCACCACATCCATGGGGTTGAACTTGACCTCCATGTCAATGCCTGTGGCCTTGGCCAGCCCGGTGAAAAAGGGGCGCTCGATCCCGTCGGAGTGGCGCACATTGGTCGAAAAGTTGCCCGCAACACGCATGGTGATGTCGGCCGCCTGGGCCAAGCCCACGGAGCTGGCAGTTATGGCCAGCGCCGTCAGGCATTTCAATACAGAGGAGCGGGAGGTGTTTGCCATGGGGGTTTCCTGTGGGTTAAAGAGGGAGGGAGAAGAGGTTAGTTGATCAAAAGTTGCCCAAGCCGAAGCCGGGCGATTTCGGCCACCTGGGCCAGGGCTTGCTGGATTTCAAAGGGGGTTGGGTTGTCTGCACGGCGCGCGAACTCCTTGAAGATGCTGTCCTTGGTGTGTTGGCCCACACACACAATGAATGGGAAGCCGTGGCGGCCCAGGTAGGTTGCATTTAAGAGCACGATGCGTGCCATTTCTTCAGGTGCCAAGGCATTGAGCCCGGCACGGGACTGCTCTTGTGATGAGGCCGCAGTGAGTTCGCCCAGCTGGGCTTCGCGGCCTGCCAGCTCCGGGTGGGCACGCAGCAAGGTCAACTGCTCAGCCACCGCAGCCGTTTGCACCACCTGCACCATGGCGCTGTGCAACTCCGGCAAGCTTGAAAAAGGGCGCTGCACCCACACGCGTTCGGCCACCCAGGCGGAATGCTCAAACACGCCGCCCAGCAGGGCAACAAACAGCGCTTGCGGCAGCACATTGAGCTGCTCGATGGTGGTGTGCGTTGGCGCGGTGCCGGGTGCTGTAGGTGTCATGCGGTGGGCAACAGTGAGTGGTGTGGTGTGATTGAGGGCGAGATTTGTGCCACGGTCATGGGGTGGCGTCATAAAAATTCTAGTGTTGACTCAAGCGGTTTTTCTGCTCACTTTCTTATGACTGGCATAAGATTTGCTGCATTGCATCAATGAGTTACCCACCAGGACAATGTGAATGACCCGCCCCAACGATCCGCTGGACAGTTACACGCTGCGCGTGTTGGTGACGCTGCTGACCGAGCGCAACCTGACCCGTGTGGCCACCCGCATGAACCAGACACAACCCGCCATCAGCGCAGTGTTGCGCAAGCTGCGCGCGGCTTTTCAGGACGAGTTGCTGGTGCGCAGTGGCAACAGCATGGTGCCCACACCGCGCGGGCTGGAGGT
>JBIJDQ010000401.1:0-3285 GCA_044344025.1 Rhodoferax sp. | reverse complement strand
CGGTTTTAGTGCACGACCAGCCTACAGGTTGCGCTTTTATTTGTGTAGCAGACAGTGCCGAAAACGCCATCACCGTGGCACCGGGTGCCAATATGTGCCTGCACCCCCAGAACCTGCCTGCTTTGAGTGGCTTTAGCTGTTTGCTGATGCAGCTTGAGATTCCCATGACCACCGTCACCGCCTATGCCCAGGCTGCCAAAGCGCAAGGGGTGAAGGTGGTGTTGAACGCCGCCCCGGCCCAAACACTACCCTCTGAGTTGCTCGAAGCGGTGGATGTGTTGATCGTCAACGAAGGCGAACTCGCCGCACTGGTGCCCCATGCCAGCAGCGTGATGGTCAATCTGGCCCAGGTTGCAGTGCCGTGTGTGGTGGTCACCCTGGGGCAACGCGGCAGCGTGGCGCGCCTGGGCAACACCTTTTTTGTTCAGCCCGCTTTTAAGGTCACTGCGGTCGATACCACTGGCGCAGGCGACACTTTTTGTGGCGTGTTGGTCGCGGCACTTGACCTGGGTGACAGCATTGAGCTGGCGATGCAAAAAGCCACCGCCGCCGCCGCACTGGCCTGCACCCAGCCAGGTGCACAGGCCAGCATTCCCACAAGCTGCCAAGTCAGCGCTTTTTTGGCCGCACAAACGGAACCTTCAGCCGAAACCACGGAGGCGCTGCAAACCTACTGTGGCTTTTCATGACCTCTTGCCATGCCTACCCGCAGACTCAACCCTCGAAACACCCGATGCCGCGAAAAGTGATTTTTGACACCGACCCGGGTGTGGACGATGCCATGGCGCTCTATTACGCCCTGGCGCACCCCGACATTGAGGTGATGGGCATTACCACCACCTTTGGCAACGTGGGGGTGGCGCAGGCCACCACCAATGCGCTTTACCTTTGCGCGCTGGCGGGTCGCCAAATACCCGTGGCACAAGGTGCGGCCAAACCACAGGTCAAACCGGCCGAGCCACCGCCAGATTTCATCCATGGTGCCGACGGCCTGGGCAACCTGGGATGCCGTTTGCCCATCACCCACCTGGCAGACCCCAGATCGGCTGCGCAGTTTATTGTCGATTCGGCACGTCAATACCCAGGAGAAATTTCGCTGGTGGCGGTTGGGCCGCTGGGAAATTTGGCGGCGGCCTTGCTGCTTGAACCCGCATTGCCGACACTGCTGCATGAGGTCATCCTGATGGGTGGCACAGTCATTGAGTCGGGCAACGTGTCACCGGTGGCAGAAGCCAACATCTGGAACGACCCCCACGCCGCCGACACCGTGTTCACCGCAGGCTGGACACTCACCATGGTCGGGCTGGATGTGACCCATCAGGTCATCCTGCCGCTGGCCCTGTTCAAACAAATCGCCGCGCATCACCAACACCCCGCCACCGACGCTCTGGCCCACGCGGTGACCTTTTACAGCCATTTTTACAGCCAGCACGACCCGGCAGTTGGCAAAGTCAATGGTTGTTATGGCCACGATGTGCTGGCCTTTGTGGCGCTGACCAACCCCGAGTTGTTCACCCTGCAAACCGGTCGCGTGCGGGTGGCAGTTGACGGACTGGCGCAGGGCCAAACCATGATGCAACGCAAAAGCGTGAACTACCCCCAAAACGGCTGGCATGACGATATTCCGCACACCCAGGTTTGCCTGAACGTGCAGGCCGAGGCTTGCAAGGCTGTGATCGAACACACGCTCATGAGCAACTGGCTGCCAGCAGCGAGCTGAGGCTGATGAACGCCCGCCACCATACCGGGTGGCAGGTTTTTACATCGTTTTAACGCGGCTCAGGCACACTGGGCAAGCCAGCCAGGGCCATGGCCAATTCGCTCTCGTCGTATTTTTCGTCGGACAACTCACCCGCAAAATACTTCTGGTACGCCACCATGTCAAAGTGACCGTGACCACACAGGTTAAACAAAATGGTCTCGGACTTGCCCTCTGCCTTGCAACGCAGGGCCTCTTCAATCGCGCCCTTGACGGCGTGGTTGGCTTCTGGGGCAGGCACGATGCCTTCACAACGCGCAAACAACACGCCCGCTTCAAAGCACTCGACCTGGTTGTAGGCCACAGCCTCCATCAGACCCAATTCTTTGCAATGCGACACCATCGGTGCCATGCCGTGGTAACGCAGACCACCGGCATGAAAACCCGGTGGCGTGAACTGGCTGCCCAAGGTGTGCATTTTGGTCAAAGGGGTCATGTGGCCCGTGTCACCAAAGTCATAGGCATATTTGCCGCGTGTCAATGACGGGCAAGCGGCGGGCTCCACCGCCACAATGCGCGGTTTGGGGCCACCGCGCAAACCATGCCCGATGAACGGAAAAGCAATGCCCGCAAAGTTGGAGCCACCCCCTGTGCAACCCACCACCACATCGGGCCAGGTGTCAGCCATCTCCATTTGTTGCATGGCCTCCAGGCCAATGATGGTCTGGTGCATCAGCACATGGTTGAGCACCGAGCCCAATGCGTATTTGGTGTCGTCACGTTGCACGGCAAGCTCTACCGCCTCAGAGATCGCAATGCCCAGGCTTCCAGGGTGATCGGGGTTTTTCGCCAGTACCGAGCGCCCGTAGACCGTTTCCATTGAGGGCGATGCCACACAACGCGCGCCATAAGTTTGCATCACTGCTCGGCGGTAGGGTTTTTGGTCGTAAGACACACGCACCTGAAACACCTCAACTTCCATGTCGTACAGCGACCCCGCAAAAGCCAGCGAGGTGCCCCACTGACCGGCACCGGTCTCAGTCACCAGTCGCTTGGTGCCCGCCTGTTTGTTGAAAAAGGCCTGTGGCACCGCCGTATTGGGCTTGTGGCTGCCCGCCGGGCTGACACCTTCGTATTTGTAAAAAATTTTGGCCGGGGTGCCCAGGGCTTTTTCAAGGCGGTGAGCCCGAAACATGGGTGCCGGGCGCCACAGGTTGTAAACATCGCGCACCGGCTCGGGAATCTCGATCTCGCGTTCGGTGCTCACCTCTTGCATGATCAGTTCCATGGGAAACAAAGGCGCCAAATCATCCGGTCCCACCGGTTGCAAAGTGCCGGGGTGCAGCACCACCGGCAGAGGCTTGGGCAGGTCGGCCTGCAAGTTGTACCAGGCCTTGGGCATCTGGCTCTCGTCCAATAGAAATTTGGTTTGCTGGCTCATGGGTTTTCCTTTTAAAAAGCAATAAAAGCACACACTGAAGTATCCCGCCTAGGGCTGCCACTGCGGCAGGCCTGACGATCGGGTTTACCCTTAAAACGAAAGCGTTTTGATGCCATGCGCGGTACCCAGGAGGCAAACCTGCGCT
>JBIJDQ010000032.1:0-11595 GCA_044344025.1 Rhodoferax sp. | reverse complement strand
CGTAACCGGTGCATGTGCAACAGGTGCCTTTTTGGCAGGTGCTGCCTTCACAGCTGTCACTGCCGCTTTTGCGGGGGCAACTTTTTTGACGGCTACTGGTTTTGGCGCAGGGGCCGTGGCTTTCACTGGTGCAGCTTTGGGCGTGGCAGGTGTCTTTTTGACCGGTGCTGGCTTTTGCGCCACAGCAGCTTTTTTGGCCACAACGGCCTTGGTTGCGGGGGCCGTTTTTTTTGCGGCGGGTTTTTTTGCAGTTGCCATATCGTTCTCCTTGATCAATTTACAAAGAGCACTCAACACAAATTATTGTGTGTCAAATGATGCATGGTGTTGGGTTGGCTCCCAGCACCATGAACTTGGGTCCGCAACGCCATGCCACGAGCGGTGGGGTCAGGGGTTTGCGAAATAGGGGGAGTCATGAAAGGCCGTTATTCCCAGGACAAGGCACCACCGGACTGGTACTCAATGACGCGAGTCTCAAAGAAATTTCGCTCTTTCTTCAAATCAATCATTTCGCTCATCCAGGGAAACGGATTTTCTTCATTGGGGAATAGCGCTTCAAGACCAATCTGGGTAGCTCGTCGGTTGGCAATGTAGCGCAGGTAGCCTTTGAACATGGATGCATTCATGCCGAGCACGCCACGTGGCATGGTGTCTTCCGCGTAGCGGTATTCCAGTTCTACCGCAGTCTCGAACAAGGCCTTGATCTCAGCCTTAAATTCTGCAGTCCAGAGTTGTGGATTTTCCAGCTTGAGCTGGTTGATCAAATCAATGCCGAAGTTGCAGTGCATGGACTCGTCACGAAGAATGTACTGGTACTGCTCTGCCGCACCCGTCATCTTGTTTTGACGCCCCAGGGCCAAAATTTGGGTGAACCCGACATAAAAGAAAAGGCCTTCCATCAGGCAGGCAAACACGATCAGTGATTTCAACAGGGTTTGATCCGCCTCTGGCGTGCCGGTCTTGAACTGCGGGTCCATGATGGCTTCAATGAAGGGGATCAGAAACTCGTCTTTGTCGCGAATCGACTTGATCTCGTTGTATGCACTGAAAATCTCGCCTTCATCCAGCCCGAGCGACTCCACGATGTACTGGTAGGCGTGGGTGTGAATGGCTTCTTCAAAGGCCTGGCGTAATAGAAACTGGCGGCATTCAGGCGCGGTGATGTGGCGGTAGGTGCCCAGCACAATGTTGTTGGCCGCCAGTGAATCGGCTGTCACAAAAAAACCAAGGTTGCGTTTGATGATGCGGCGCTCGTCTTCGGTCAGGCCATTGGGGTCTTTCCACAGCGCAATGTCGCGTGTCATGTTGACTTCTTGCGGCATCCAGTGGTTGGCACAACTGGAGAGGTATTTTTCCCACGCCCATTTGTACTTGAACGGCACCAACTGGTTGACATCGGTCTTGCCGTTGATGATGCGTTTGTCGGCCGCGTTGACCCGCCGCTGTGTGCCTAGCACCAGACCGGCCGGGGCGACCGCAGCTACAGAGCGCGGCTGCGCTGTACCTGGGCGGACACTGGCCTCGGCGAGCTGCGCAGGGGGACCAGCAAAACGCTCTGCCAACAGGGGGTTGGAGCGGCTGGCAGTGGGGGGCAAACTGGCTGTAGGTGTAACTTCTTCGTCCCAGGACAACATAGTGATTTCCAATTGGTGAATTATGAGAGCGTACGCAGTAGATTAAAAGGTTTTGCATGTGTATTTGTTGCGATGTGAAGCGCCATGTGGTGTTTCAACCTCGCAACCAGCACAAACCAGCCCGAGCTACTGACAGGACTCGCAGGTGGGGTCATCCACACCGCAAAATTTGACATCTGTGGCGGGGATGCTGGCCATCTGCTGGCGCGCAACTGCGGCTGCGGCATCGAGGGCACTCATGCCTTGTGGATGATGACCCTCGCCCGATGACACCGCGTTCATCCGACCCGCCGCAACCGTGGACTTCTCGGCATGGGTAGCAGACTGGGTGCGCAGGTAGTAGGTGGTTTTGAGTCCACGAACCCACGCAAGCTTGTAGGTGTCGTCGAGTTTTTTGCCAGACGCACCTGCCATATAAATATTGAGCGACTGCGCTTGGTCAATCCATTTTTGTCGGCGCGATGCGGCTTCTACAAGCCAGCTGGTCTCGACTTCAAAAGCTGTGGCGTACAAGGCCTTGATGTCGGCTGGCACGCGGTCTATCGGGCGTAGCGAGCCATCAAAATGTTTCAGATCCATCACCATCACATCGTCCCAAAGCCCCAGGCGCTTGAGGTCGCGCACCAAAGAGCTGTTGATGATGGTGAATTCACCCGACAGGTTGGATTTGACCGACAGGTTGCCAAAGCAAGGTTCGATCGACGCGTCCACACCAATGATGTTGGAAATGGTGGCGGTTGGGGCAATGGCCACGCAGTTGGAATTGCGCATGCCGTCTTTCGCAATCTTCTGGCGCAAGGCATCCCAGTCCAGCGTGCTGGAGCGGTCAACTTCCACATAACCACCACGTTCACGTGCGAGCAGTTCCAGTGTGTCGAGCGGCAACACGCCTTTGTCCCACAAGGAGCCCTTGAAGCTGGAATAGGTGCCACGTTCCCGTGCCAACTCGGTGGATGCCCAGTAAGCGTAGTAACAGATGGCTTCCATGGACTCATCGGCAAATTGCACGGCTGCGTCGCTGGCGTAAGGGACCCGCATTTCGTACAAGCTGTCTTGAAAAGCCATCAGCCCCAGACCCACCGGGCGATGGCGCAGGTTGGAGTCACGGGCCTTCTTGACCGCGTAGTAGTTGATGTCAATGACGTTGTCGAGCATGCGCATGGCGGTCTTTACCGTCTTTTGCAATTTGGCATGGTCAATGGCACCGTCTTTTAAATGCTGCACCAAGTTGATGGAGCCCAGATTGCAGACTGCGGTTTCGGTGCTGCTGGTGTTGAGCGTGATCTCGGTGCACAAGTTGCTGGAGTGCACCACACCAGCATGCTGCTGGGGAGAGCGCAGGTTACAGGCATCCTTGAAGGTGATCCAGGGGTGGCCGGTTTCAAACAGCATGGTGAGCATCTTGCGCCACAGGTCGGTGGCTTGCACGGTACGGGATGGCTTGATCTCACCGCGCGCAGCTTTCTCTTCGTAAGCCACATAGGCGGTTTCAAAAGCGATGCCAAACTTGTCGTGCAAATCAGGCACGTTGTTGGGCGAGAAAAGGGTCCACTGGCCCTTTTCCATTACGCGGCGCATGAACAGGTCGGGAATCCAGTTGGAGGTGTTCATGTCATGTGTGCGGCGGCGGTCATCACCGGTGTTTTTGCGCAGTTCCAGAAACTCTTCAATGTCCAGGTGCCAGGTTTCCAGGTAGGTGCAGACGGCACCTTTGCGCTTGCCGCCCTGGTTGACGGCCACCGCTGTGTCGTTGACCACTTTCAGGAAAGGCACTACACCTTGGGATTCGCCGTTGGTGCCTTTGATGTGGCTGCCCAGGGCGCGTACGGGCGTCCAGTCGTTGCCGAGGCCGCCAGCAAACTTGGACAGCAAGGCGTTTTCCTTGATGGCTTCGTAAATACCGTCCAGGTTGTCGGGCACTGTTGACAGGTAGCAACTTGACAGCTGTGAGCGCAGCGTGCCGCTGTTGAACAGTGTGGGCGTGCTGGACATGAAGTCAAAGCTGGAGAGCACCTCGTAAAACTCAATGGCGCGAGCTTCGCGGTCGATTTCGTTCAGAGACAAACCCATGGCCACACGCATGAAAAATGCTTGGGGTAGCTCAATGCGGGTTTTGCCCACATGCAAGAAATAACGGTCGTAAAGGGTTTGCAAGCCCAGGTAGTCAAATTTCAGGTCCCTGTCGGCCTTGAGAGCATTGGCCAGGCGATCCAGGTCGAATTGCAGCAGTTTTTCGTCAAGCAACTCGTTTTCTACGCCGCGCTTGATGAACTGAGGAAAGTAGTTGACGTAAGCCTGAGGCATATCGGCCTGGGCCACATCCTCCCCCAGTACTTCTTTGGCAATGGTGTGAAACAGCAGGCGTGCAGTGGCAAAGGTGTAGTCAGGGTCTTTTTCAATCAGGGTTCGGGCTGCCAGCACCGACGCTTTGTAGACCTCGTCCATGGGCACACCGTCGTAAAGGTTGCGCATGGTCTCTGTCATGATCGGCTCTGGTTTCACGTCGTTGCCCAGTCCGCGACAGGCATCTGTGATGATGCCTTTTAGCCGGACCAGATCCAACACCACCCGTTGCCCGTTGTCCAAGGCATGCAACTCAGGCGCTTGTGCGTTCTGCTGAACAACTTTTTGAGCGCGCTCTTGTGAGCGCTTTTCCCGGTAGAGCACATAAGCACGGGCAATTTCATGGTGTTCGCTACGCATGAGACCCAGTTCAACCTGGTCTTGCACGTCTTCGATGTGAAAGGTGCCGCCTGCCGGGCGTGAACGCATCAGGGCACGAATCACGCCATGGGTGAGTTCCTCAACCGTTTCACGTACGCTGGCTGACGCAGCGCCCTGTGTGCCGTGTACGGCCAAAAACGCCTTCATCATGGCTACGGCAATCTTGTTGGGCTCGAACGGTACAACGGCACCGTTGCGACGAATGATCTGGTACTGGCTCAGTGCGCTGGTGCCAGCCAAGGGCAGGTCGCCAGCAGCGTTGTAAGGGTGGGTTTGCTGGTGGGAAGGCGTGTTTGTGGCTAATTGCATAAAGCGCTCTTTTTAAACAGGATTTGGGTAAATGGGGTGCGCCCAGGTTTGGCGACGGTGCATCTGTCTCTGCGACTTGGCTAAGCTTACCACTATATCTGTTGTCTGATGCTTATCTAAACACTACCGCTAGTGTTTTTTGAAGATTGTTAGTCGAATGTCAGTACGGTCTGATTTTTAAATTGATAGCGACAAACACCCCGTGGACAAGCACTATTGCAGGTGTGTATACCCTACGCAAGTTGCTGCATCCCACGACCTAACGTGTTTCTACGGGAAAACACTGAGACCCAAGCTGCATTTTGTTTTGAAAGAGAACCCAGTCAAAGCCTGGGCCGGGGTCATTTTTGCGCCCTGGTGCAATGTGTTCATGTCCGGCAATGTGGGCAATGGGAAACGCCTGCATGAGTGCGGTACAGAGCTGCGTCAGGGTGTTGTATTGCGCCGCCTCAAAGGGCTCACCGTCAAGGCCCTCCAGTTCAATGCCAATGCTGTCGTCATTGCAGTTGTGACGTCCCCGGTAGCAGGAGGTACCCGCATGCCAAGCGCGGTCCTGGCAACTGACAAATTGCCAAAGCGTGCCGTCTCTGCGAATAAAAAAATGCGAGGACACGGCCAACCCTTCCATTTGCTTGAAGTAAGGGTGGGCATCCCAGTCAAGTTGGTTGGTGAACAACTGCTGGACCTCTGGTCCGCCGTATTCCCCTGGCGGCAAACTGATGGCGTGCAGCACAAGCAAGTCAATAACCGCTTCCGGTGGGCGAACACCAAAGTTGGGAGACTGAACGCAATTCGCCAGGGTGTACCAACCCTTTTGCCACAGCGTCCCGCAGGTGGGGTCATTGGCCTGAATGTCAGTCATGGGTTTCGCCAGCGTCTTGCTGCGTGGGTGAATTCATGCGCAGTCGGGTCATCCGGTAGCGCATCTGGCGCAGACTCAAGCCCAATTGCTCTGCCGCCACACTGAGATTGAACGCTGCGTTCTGCAAGGTCCGGCTGAGAAGCGTGCGCTCCAAGTCGTCCAGGACCTGTCGCAGATCAATCGGACTGGTCTCCGCCTGGCCACTTGGCTGTCGTTCGCCATGCTGCGTTGTCAGAGCTTGCGTCTGGTGCGTCAAGGAATCAAATTGCAGGCTGCATCCGTCTCCTAGTGCTACAGCGCGGTAAAGCAGGTTTTCCAGTTCTCGCACATTTCCTGCCAGGGGTAGGGTCGCCAGATGCTGTAGCACACTGGCAGAGATTGCCGGGGCGGTTGCGCCAGACTCCTCTGCGATGCGTGCCAGCAGGGCAAGGCACAGGTCTGGCAAATCCTGATGACGTTCACGCAAGGGAGCGATCACCATGTCAATGACATTCAGCCGGTAAAACAGGTCTTGCCGGAAACGCCCCAACTGCACCTCTTGGGCCAGGTTTTTGTGGGTGGCGCTGACGATGCGGACGTCCACAACGTCCTCTTGTGTGGAACCCAATGGCCGAACTTTTCTCTCCTGAATGGCGCGCAGCAATTTGGATTGCATGGACAGCGGCAAGTCACCAATCTCGTCCAGAAAAAGCGTACCACCGCTGGCTGCCTGAAAAAAGCCTTCCCGGTCTACCTGTGCGCCCGTATAAGCACCTTTTTTGGCACCGAAAAACTCGGCTTCGAGCAGGTTGTCAGGAATGGCACTGCAGTTGACCGCGACCCAGGGTCCTTTGGCTCGGTGGCTGTTGGCATGGATGGCGTAAGCCACCAACTCCTTGCCGGTGCCGGATTCACCACTGACCAAGACCGGCGCCATGCTGGTGGCTACCTTGACAATGCGCTCCTTGATCTGGCGCATGCAGGCTGACTGACCCACCAAACGGTCCAGCGCCCGCTGGCCTAATGCACCCGACCCGGCTGGTGGCGTGACCGGTGTGGTGGACCTGACCAAGGGGTAAGACGCTGCCGGACTGCGTACGGCAGATGCCACCACATGCCGAAACTGTTTCAGATCGACCGGCTTAGTCAGGTAGTCGAAGGCCCCGCCCTTGAGGGCTTCTACCGCGTTTTCGGCCGAGCCATACGCCGTGATCACCACGCAGCGCTCGCCGCGTTGGCCGGCCTTTAACTCGGTGATCAATGACAAGCCAATCCCGTCGGGTAAGCGCATGTCTGTAATGACCACATCAAATGCCTGCTCTGCCAACAAGGCCCGCGCTTGTTGCAGGTCGGCGGCCGTGTCAATCTGGAAGCCTTCGCGCGTCAAGGTCATCTCGTAAAGGGTACGTAGATCGGGTTCATCATCTACCACCAGAATCCGCGCAGAAGAGCTGTGTTTTGTCATGATGCCGAGAGGTTTGTCGCAGGATGAGTGCGAAGTTGCACACTGAATTCATTGCCTGACATACTTTGCTGGCCAACAAAACGTTGGCTGCGGTCATAGGCCATGGTTGCTGCGTGGCTGGCACAGAGCTCCCGGCAAATGTACAAGCCCAGTCCACTGGATCGACTGTCGCTCGAAAAAAATGGCTCAAACAAATGCTGTTCTACCGAAGGTTCAAGGGGTTCGCCGTCACTCCAGACGGACAAGCGCACCGTGTCCGGTGCCACAGCGGCAGACACTGGGGTGAGGTAGACCTGAATGGTGTCTTTTTGCCCGCTGGAAAAACGGCGGGCGTTGTCCAGCAGGTTGATCAGCACGCGACGCAAATGCTCTGCATCAAACCAAACACGGTAAGAGGTGGCGGGCAAATCGACCCATAGCGCAGCCAATACATCGTTATGACGCTGCCAGTCGCGGCAGATGCGCTCAACTGCTTGTGTCAGGTCAATGTCGTGCTCAGGCTCGCCATTTTCCTGGTTGTTCGCATGCGCTAAATGCAAGACATCACGCACGATTTTTTCCAGGCGCTGCGCGTTTTGCGCCACCATGTGGGTCAGCCGCAACTGGTCTGGCGCATGCAATTCTTCGCTTAGCAACGCATTGGCCTGGACGATGGCAGACAGTGGATTTCGGATTTCATGCGCCACGGCTGCTGACATGCGTCCCAAGCTGGCCAGCTTTTCAGTGCGCAGGCGGGCCTGCATTTCGCGCTGGTCCTGCATGAAAATTACGCAAAGAACCTGCGCCTGAGCTTGCAGTGGCTTGGTCAGCCGGGTGCGCACCTGTAAATGGCGAGCACCTTGCCCGGGGTGGCGGATGATGACATCTGACTGTTGCGGTGCATCGGTGCTGTAGCTTTTTGCCACCAGGCCCCAAAGCACCTGCCATGCCGGGCGGTCTGCGAGTGACCACGGCATGCTGTCAGATGCTGGTGCCGTGCCAAGCAGCAAACAGGCCGCAGGGTTCGCCAAGCGAACAATGAATTGGTCGTCTGTGACCAAAATCCCGTCATTTAGCGAGGACACCACAAGCTCATTGACCTGGCGTTGTACGACTGCCGCCAACTGACTGCGTTGCGCCCGCAATTCCACACTGGCGAGTCGTGTGGCAAGTTGGCTGGCAATGAATGAAATCGCAAAACAACCTGCACCGGTAAGTGCCGCCTGAAAAAAATGGCTTGTGCTGTCCCAGGGGAGCAACATCGTCTGCCATGTGGCATAGGCGAATAACAACAGCGTGACACCGGCAGCCGTCCCCATGGCGATCATCAACGTGCCCAGCACAGAGGCCATCAATACCGGCAAGGCAAACAAGGGTGCATAGTTGATGCTGCTTTGCTCCATGGTTTGCAAGGCAGCAAAGGTCAGCAGGTCAATACCCACAGTGCGTAGCCACTGCGTATCGAACGTGTACCCGAGTTGTTGCGGATGGCTTATCAGGCGTACAGCCAACGTGGCGATGAAGTAGGAACCGCAAATCAGCAGCGGTGTGCTGTTTGGCGTTGACACCAGAAGAAAAATACCCCCTTGTAGCAACACCAGCACCAAGCCCAGCGCGGCACGGGCCGTCATGAAAGCGCGCCATAGGCGCTCCAGTTCCTGAGGATGGTTATTGAGCGCCAGGCCTGACTCAAACAGGTTTGGGTTAAACCAGCTTGATGCCTCCAGCGGTGGCTTCAATCAAGGCTCCGATTGCAGCAGATGGTCCTGGCAACAATAGGTGCCCTTTTGACCTTGCACTGCGTCATTCCCTGGCACATGCACGCCACAGCGGGTGCAGCGCACCATGTCCAGCGGTTGAGGCGGTGTTTTTGTCGACGTTTGGGATTTGTCGGAGGGCATGCAGTTGCGCCAAATCCAAACACATGCCAAAACCACTAACAGCAACAGCAGCGCCTTCACAACGTGTGCCCCAGAATGACTTCCATCACAAAGCGTGAGCCCACATAGGCCAACAGCAAGAGACCAGCGCCCGCATAAAGCACGCGCACCGCTCGTTTGCCACGCCAGCCAAACCGAACCCGGCCGACCACCAACACCGAAAAGGTCAACCAGGACAACACTGAGAAGGCGGTTTTATGGTCCCACTTGATGGCGTGGTTGGCCCCGTACAAGTAGTTGCCAAAGAAAAATCCGGCCAGCAAAGTCGCCGTCAAGAGCGCAAAACCTACGCTGACAAAGCGGAAAGTCAGGCGCTCCATGGTTAACAGAGGCATGCCGGTGTGGGCATCAGCGGCCACGCGGATTCGAGCTTCGGCACGGGTCATTAACCACGCATGCACCACGGCCACGGTAAACAAGCCATAGGAGGCAATTCCAAGCACCCAGTGCAGCGGCAGCCAAGTTGAAGCACTGGTGTTAAGTGGCGTGCCGGGAAACAGCAAGGCCAGCAGTACGGCCGCTGCGCCGGCACCCGAAAGCAACCAGGGCGTTTTGAGTTGGGGGAAAAAATGCCCCTCAATGGCATACACCAATCCGACCAGCCATGCCGTGACGGACAACGCGGGGGCAAAGCCAAAGCGCGGCTCATTGCCCCAAAGTCCCCAGCCCAGCAAAATGCCGTGCAGAAACCAGGCCAGCCACACGGCCGTGCGGGTCAGGGTCTGGCTGGAACGTGAGGCACCTGTGGCAGATGCCGCATAGGCTACCGAGGCCCCAAGGGCCAAGGCCACAGTTAAAGGGGAAGCACTGGCTAAAATCATGGTCACAGTTTAGCGTTTTGTACCCGCCATTTCCTTTTTTGGCCTCAACCCAGGTTCCGCCCGCCGGAGCAAACCCCCCTTATGGCATCCGCTCTTACCGAAAAACTCAGTCGCCTGGTGAAAGAAATCCGCGGCCAGGCCCGCATCACCGAATCCAATGTGGCCGACATGCTGCGTGAGGTGCGCATGGCCCTGCTGGAGGCAGACGTGGCCTTGCCCGTGGTGCGCGACTTCATTGCCCGGGTAAAAGATAAGGCGCTGGGCCAGGACGTGCTGGGATCTCTCACTCCGGGTCAGGCGTTGGTGAGCATTGTCAACAAGGAGTTGGCCGCCACCATGGGCGATGGGGTGAGTGACATCAACCTTGCGGCACAGCCACCAGCCGTGATTTTGATGGCTGGCTTGCAAGGTGCTGGTAAAACCACCACCACTGCCAAACTGGCCAAGCATCTGATCGAGAAGCGCAACAAAAAAGTGTTGACGGTGTCAGGTGACGTGTACCGCCCTGCCGCCATAGAACAGCTTAAAACGGTGACCGCGCAAGCGGGGGCAGAGTGGTTTCCGAGCTCGCCAGATCAAAAACCGGTCGACATCGCCTTGGCTGCGCTGGATTACGCCCGCAAACATTATTTTGACGTGCTGCTGGTGGACACCGCTGGTCGCCTAGCGATTGACGATGTGTTGATGCGGGAAATCAAGGATCTGCACGCTGCCATCAACCCGGTGGAAACCTTGTTTGTGGTGGATGCCATGCAAGGCCAGGACGCGGTCAACACCGCCAAGGCATTTAAAGAGGCACTGCCACTGACCGGCATCATCCTGACCAAACTGGACGGTGACTCACGGGGTGGTGCAGCACTCTCGGTGCGCCAGGTCACGGGTGCGCCGATCAAATTTGCCGGTACCAGCGAAAAGCTTGACGGCCTTGAAGTGTTTGATGCCGAGCGCCATGCGGGTCGTGTGCTGGGCATGGGCGACATTTTGGCGTTGGTCGAGCAGGTTACAGCGGGGGTGGACATTGCCGCTGCACAGAGGCTGGCAGCCAAGGTCAAAAGCGGTGCCTCGTTTGATTTGGACGATTTTCTGGGTCAGATTCAGCAAATGCGGCAAATGGGCGGCCTGAGCAGTTTGATGGACAAGCTGCCGGCGGCCATGTCGGCCAAAGCAGGTCAGGTGGACATGGGGCGGGTGGAGAAAGACATTAAACGCAAAGAAGGCATTATTCACAGCATGACACCGCTGGAGCGCCGCAAACCCGAACTCATCAAGGCCACCCGCAAGCGCCGCATTGCAGCGGGTGCCGGGGTACAGGTTCAGGAAGTGAACCGCATGCTTAAGGAGTTTGAGCAAATGCAGGACATGATGAAAAAAATGAAGGGAGGCGGCATGATGAAAATGATGAAGCGCATGGGCGGCATGAAAGGCATGCCAAAGATGCCGTTCTGACTCGGTTTCAGAGTGCAACTGCTTATTTTTAAACTAGCCTACTGGGCTTCCCTCACCGCCCGCCCGTTAACGGGTTGAACCGGCCGGGCGTTGTTGGGGAACAGCTGCTGAAACAACCTGATTTGCTCACGGCTGAGCGGTGTGGGCTGCTTCAACACCATCCACAGCACACCTTCGGTGCAGGGTGGTGTGGTCAGGGAGCCAATGAACTGGTAGTAGCGCTGGTCTTTGGGCAGCAGCTCGTTCATGTCAATGAGGCCTGTGGGCATGCGGACCCGGTCGCTGGTGTCCAGGGGCATGTAGGTCCAGACCTTGGTGATTAACGCGTTGGCCACACCGGGGTCCAGCAGCACCGCCACGACCGCCAACTGCCCCTCATTGTTTTTGTGCACAAGATGCGCCACCATGGCGTAATTTCGGTAATTCACCTGTTCCT
>JBIJDQ010000399.1:0-3291 GCA_044344025.1 Rhodoferax sp. | reverse complement strand
GCAGCGTCAATTTATTGCCATGTTGTCACACGAAGTGCGCTCACCGCTGGCCGTGATTGATGCCACCGCGCAGGTTCTGGAGCAACGCCTGCACAACAGTGCGGCTCTGCTGCCCCTGGTGGCGCGAGTGCGTCGCGGCGCCATCCGGCTGGCCTATTTTTTTGAAAACAGCATCACGCAAGACCGTATCAACAGTGGCAACTTTTCCCTGCAGGTTTGCGAGGTTGACATCGCAAAAATGTTGCACTGGGCCAAAGAGTCCGCCGAACAACTCTCCAGCGAACATCAAATTGTGCTGAACATGCCCCAGAGCCCGCTGCCCGTGCTGATGGGCGACCCGACCCTGCTGCGCATGCTCTTGACCAACCTGCTGGCCAACGCCATCAAGTATTCGCCCGCCCACACCCAGGTGACCTTGAGCGTGTCTCTGGTAAAAGACCTGTGCCGCATGGAAGTCGCCGACGAGGGTGCCGGCATCCCTTTGAACGAACAAGAGGTGATTTTCAAGAAATACACCCGTGGCGCTGCGGCAGAGCGCACCTCCGGGGCGGGCCTGGGCCTGGCGCTGGTGGAGCGGGTGGCTGCATTGCATGGTGGTGCCGTTCGCCTTCAAAGCCAGCCCGGTGCCGGTGCCCGCTTTATTGTGGACATCCCCATGAATGCGTTGGGCACCCGCCATGACAACTAAAACCACCTGCCTGAAGTGGCTGACTATTGCCGCATTGGCTTGTATTGCGGTGCCCAGCCACGCCCAAGAACGCGCAGTGCAGCAGCCCAGCACCATTCGTTTTTGCGTGGACCCGGACTGGTCGCCCTTTGAAGTCATTGACAGCCAAGGCCAGCACCGGGGCATTGCCGCAGATTTGCTTGCCCTCGCGTCAAAACGCTCAGGTGTTGGCATGGAGCTTTTTCCCACCAAGGACTGGCCCGAGAGCCTGGCAGCCTCCAAGGCGGGCCACTGCCAACTGTTGAGTTTGCTCAACGAGACGCCAGCGCGCAACGAATGGCTTGTCTTCACCCAGCCCATTCTTGTCGATGAAAACGTGCTGGTGACCCGTGAAGAACACGCCTTTATTGCCGACCTGGCGGGCCTGGAGAATCACACCATGGTGCTGCCCAAGGGCACATCCATTGAGGAGCGGGTGCGCCGCGATTTCCCCAATATCAAAATTACCATCACCGACAGCGAGTCCGAAGCCCTGGCAATGGTGTCGGAGCGCAAGGCCGACCTCACCATGCGCTCGCTCATCGTGGCGGCCTACACCATCAAACGCCATGGCTGGTTCAACCTGAAGATCGCCGGCCAGGTACCAGGTTATGCCAACCTGCTGCGCGTTGGCGTGATCAATAGCCAGCCCCAACTGCGCGACGCGCTCAACAAAGGTGTTGCCAGCATCACACCCATGGAGCGACAACACATCATTGACCAGCACATCACCATTAACGCCACCACCCAGATCGACTACGGCCCCCTCAAGCTGATCGTCGGGGTGTTTGCGCTGGTGCTGATCACCAGCCTGTTCTGGCTGGCCAAAGTCAACCGCGCCAAGCGTCTGGCCGAGCAAACATCGGCCCAGCAGCAAAAGTTTATCTCGATGCTCTCGCACGAAGTTCGCACCCCGCTGGCCGTTATCGACGCGGCAGCGCAGGTGCTGATACAACGCCTGCCCACTGATGCCATAGAGCGCGGCCCGGTCAACCGCATTCGCCGGGGTGCTGTACGCCTGGCATATTTTTTTGACAACTGCCTCACAGTCGACCGCATCGATACGCCCAACTTCACCACCCAAGACGCAACCATCGACATTGCTCAACTGGTCACCTGGTCGGCAGAAAACGCTGCCCTGATGTCGCCTGATCACCCTATCGTTCTTGACATCGAGCCTGGTCTTCCTGCTCTGCAGGCAGACCAGGTTTTGCTGCGCATCATGCTTTTGAACTTGTTATCCAATGCACTCAAATATTCACCAGCCACCTCACCCGTTCTGCTGCGGGCGTGGCGCAAGCCTGGCTCACCCGCGCTTTGTTGCTTTGCAGTAGAGGACAAGGGCAAAGGCATCCCGGCCGACGAAATCGACCTGATCTTTGAGAAATACCAACGCGGTCGCTTGGCCGAGGGTGAACCCGGTGCCGGGCTGGGACTAACCCTGGTGAGTCGCATTGCTGAATTGCACGGAGGCACCGTCGATGTGGTAAGCCAACACGGCCAGGGCACCCAATTCATGGTCGAAATCCCGTTCGCCCACCAAAATGCAAGAATAGGCAATAAATAGAAAGGCCGTGTAATCGTATTCGCTGGCAGACTCTAGCCATGAACAATCAAGTCCGTATTGCGCTGGTTGAAGACGACCAAGACCTCCGCCAAAGCACTGAGGAGTTTCTTACCCATGCGGGCTACTACGTATGGGGCGCTGGAAGTGCCGAGGCTTTTTACCGGCGTTTTGCCGCCGACCAGGTCGATGTGGTGGTGCTGGACATCGGGCTGCCCGGCGAGGACGGCTTGGGCGTGGCCACCTTGCTCAAATCCAATCCTCACATTGCCATCATCATTTTGAGCGCACGCGATGGATTGGATGACCGCCTCGCGGGGCTGCGCGCCGGAGCTGACCGCTATTTGGTCAAGCCCGTCAGCCTGGCCGAACTGGCAGCCAACATTGACGCCGTAGCCAAGCGACTGGCGCGCCCTGCCGGGCACCCCACCCTGGAGCTTCCACGCCCGGTACTGGATCACACTGCCAACCAATGGAGCCTTAATTTGCAAAGTTGGCTGCTCACTGCACCCAGTGGACAAAACTTACAACTCACTGCGCGCGAGTTTGCCCTGCTGCACCGCTTGATCAAGGTGCAAGGCCAGGCGGTGCCCAAAAAGGAGCTGGCCGATGAGATCTTCGGCCAGCGCATTGCCAACGCAGCGGACCGCCTGAACGTCCTCATTACGCGCCTGCGGAAGAAGGCTGAAGAGCAACTTTGTGTCCTCCTGCCCATCAAAACGGCGCACCAGATCGGTTACGCATTCACGGCACCAGCACATTTGCGTTAAACAAGCGCTACGTATTTTCATGGTCATCTTGCGCAATCTCTTGCAGGTACTGCGTGGCTGGCTTGGCCACTGCGGCTTGCGGCCCTGGTTAGCAGCCGCCCTGGCACTGTCGTGCGTCAGCCCAGCAGTGGCCTTGGACGCCGTTTCCCTGCAACTGCGTTGGATGCACCAGTTTCAGTTTGCTGGCTATTACGCGGCACTGCAGCAGGGCTTTTACGCCCAAGCCGGCTTGCAAGTTACCCTCAAAGAGG
>JBIJDQ010000398.1:0-3294 GCA_044344025.1 Rhodoferax sp. | reverse complement strand
CCGAGTGTTCAGTCGGTGGCGCTGCCCCCGCCTACCTGAATTTCAGCGCGGCTGACCGCTGGATCGTGTCGGTGTTGCAGCGCACTGAGGCCGATGTGGCACAAGGCTTTGGCGACTACCGGCTGGACAACGTGGCCAGCACACTTTACGACTTTGTCTGGAACGAGTTCTGCGACTGGTACCTTGAAATTGCCAAGGTGCAAATCCAATCCGGCAATGACGAACAGAAACGCGCCACGCGCCGCACCCTGATCCGCACGCTGGAAACCATTTTGCGGCTGGCCCACCCGATCATTCCGTTTGTGACCGAAGAACTGTGGCAAAAAGTAGCCCCTGTGGCAGGGCGCAGCGGCCCGTCTATCGCCATTGCGACCTACCCCAAGGCGCAGCCAGAGCGCATTGACAACGCTGCAATTGCCCACGTGACCAAGCTCAAGACGCTGGTGGATGCCTGCCGCAACCTGCGCGGTGAAATGAGTGTGTCGCCCGCCACGCGTCTGCCCCTGTTTGTGATGGCCAGCTCTAGCGCCGAGGCCACCTTCATGACACAAGCCGCACCAGTGCTGCAAGCCCTGGCCAAGCTCAACGAGGTGCGGGTGTTTGAAGACGAGGCGGCCTGGGCTGCCGCTGCCCAAGCCGCCCCGGTGGCCGTGGTGGGAGAGGCTCGTATTTGCCTGTTTATGGAGATTGACGTGCAAGCCGAGAAGCAGCGCCTGGGCAAAGAGTTGGCTCGCCTTGAAGGCGAAATCGTCAAGGCCAATGGCAAATTGGGCAACGAGTCATTTGTGGCCCGTGCCCCCGTTGCCGTGATTGAGCAAGAGCGCAAGCGCCTGACTGACTTTGAGGCAACGGTGGCCAAGGTCAAAGACCAGTTGACACGTTTGAGGTAGGAAAAGTCCAAAAAAGAAAACGCCATCTTCAAGGTGGCGTTTTCACAGCTGGCCCAGAGGCGCGCTTTCAGCGGCGGCGCAGCACGTGGATGTAGTCGGTGCCTACGGTTTGCTGGTCAAGCAGTTCGTTGCCGGTTTGTTTGGTAAACGCCTGAAAATCGCGCAGTGAGCCATGGTCGGTGGCCACCACCTTCAGGGTTTGGCCGCTGCTTAATTCGGCCAGGGCCTTTTTGGCCTTCAGGATGGGCAAGGGGCAGTTCAGCCCCCGTGTGTCAATTTCTTTGTCGATGTGCATGGTGGGTTCCAAGGGTTGGCGGGCTGCTGGTGTCAAGCGGGAAAAACGCCGGTAGATAAATACCGGTCACCCCGGTCGCAAACAATGAAGACGATTGTCGCGTGGCTTTCACGCTGGGCAATCTCCTGCGCCACCCAGCACGCACCTGCGGCTGAGATGCCGGCAAAAATGCCTTCTTCGCGGGCCATGCGGCGGCACATGTCCTCTGCGTCCTCCTGGCTCACGTACATCAGCTCATCCACATGAGTGGGGTCGTATATTTTGGGCAGGTAGGCTTGCGGCCATTTGCGGATGCCCGGAATGCGCGAACCGTCGGTGGGCTGCACGCCGATAATTTTGATGGCCGGGTTTTTTTTCTTGAGGTATTGCGAAACGCCGGTGATGGTGCCTGTGGTGCCCATGGCGCTGACAAAGTGCGTGATTTTGCCTTTGGTGTCGGCCCAGATCTCTGGCCCGGTGGTCTCCACATGAATGCGGGGGTTGTCATTGTTGGCAAATTGGTCCAGCACCCTGCCCTTACCCTCGCGCGCCATTTGATCCGCTAGGTCACGGGAATACTCCATGCCGCCGCTCTTGGGGGTCAAGATCAGTTCAGCACCAAACGCCTTCATGGTTTGCGCCCGTTCAATGGACAAGTCTTCGGGCATGATCAAGATCATCCGGTAGCCCTTGATGGCCGCCGCCATGGCCAGGGCAATGCCGGTGTTGCCCGAGGTGGCCTCGATCAAGGTGTCGCCAGGCTTGATGTCCCCACGCTCTTGCGCCCGCTTGATCATGGACATGGCCGCGCGGTCTTTGACCGATCCGGCCGGGTTGTTGCCCTCCAGCTTGCCAAGAATCACGCTCCCTGATGAATGGTTTTCACGCTTGCCAATGCGTTGCAGTTGCACCAGTGGTGTTTTGCCAATCAAATCTTCAATTGTTGAGTATTTCATACCCCACACTGTGCCATAATTCGGGCCTCTAAGCGTTGCCCGGGTGGTGAAATTGGTAGACGCAGGGGACTCAAAATCCCCCTCCGAAAGGAGTGCCGGTTCGATTCCGGCCCCGGGCACCAGAACATCGTTTCAGACAGTATCAGAACCCCTCAGAACCCGCACGTTCCCCAGCGTAGCGGGTTTTTTGTTGCCTTATCGGGTGTCGAGCCATATCATGACATACCAACAAAAAGACGGTACTTTTGAGGGTACGCAGAGATACCAACAAAGGGCGAATCATGGCGCTGACAGACACTTTCGTTAAAAACGTAAAGCACACTGGATCAGCTATGATGATTTTTGGCCGTTATCCGTAAAAATCCGGTCGCATCCCAGCTGAACAGGTTTCAAATTCATGAGGCATCAGATTTTTTCAGGGCTCAAGATGGGCTGGTTTACCGCAGTGGTCAGCCTTGCAGCTGTCGCAACACTCATCGGTTACATGTGGACCGACAAAAGCATTTCCTTCTTCTCCCGGCCAACTGAGCCCTTTCACTTTAGCCCTTACCTTGACTTGAACCTGGCGGTGCAAACCAGCACACCGCTGACCAACACATTTTTCTCGGCCAACACCAAGGCAAGCGTTCAGCTGCCAACCAGCGAATCACTCAAAGGCTTTACAGCACTGACTTTGGCTTTTGCCAGCGGCGAATGTGGCAAGGAGCACTGGGGTGGCCTGAATGCGCAAACGCTGGCCAAGGCGAACCTGGCGGCGCTTGCGCAAGCCAAAGTGGGCTACATGGTCTCGACCGGTGGTGTGGATGGCATGTTCACTTGCAGCAGCCGGGACGGTATGGCGACTTTTATTGAACGCTACCGATCCAGCCATTTGCTGGGATTTGATTTCAACATTGAAGCGCAGCAAACTGAGGCCATGATTCAAAACCTAGTGCATCAGGTGGGCCTGGCCATGGAAGACAACCCATCCTTGCGCTTTAGTTTCACCCTGGCCGCCATCGGCGTGGGCGACTCAAACAGCCTTAACCGCACCGGGCAATGGGTCATGAAGGCCATTGAAAAGGAAGGTCTGAAGAATTACTACATCAACCTGATGGTCATGAATTACGGCAAAGCTGACCTGGGGAATTGCATTGTTCGCGACGGCCAGTGCGACATGACCGCCTCGGCCATT
>JBIJDQ010000397.1:0-3302 GCA_044344025.1 Rhodoferax sp. | reverse complement strand
TGCGTGAAATGGCGGTCATCAAAAGCAATGCGAGTTTTTTATGGTCATCAGCCAACTGGTTGAACTGTTCAAGCGACAGAACAAAAAGCTCGCTGTCTGTGTCGGCAATCGCATGGTCGCTGCGTGCACGGTCATCCAAAAACGCCAGCCCGCCAAAAAAATCGCCGCGCCCAAATGTGGCAATGTGGTGCAACTGGCGGCTGCCGCTGATGGGTGCCAGGATGCGCACCGCGCCCCGGCGAATCAGATACAGCTCCTGCTGTTGGTCGCCAATGGCGTAAACAGATTCACCCGCCTTGACGGTTCGCTGCTTCATTCGGCTTTCAAGGTCAGCAATGGTCACATCTTTGCGGCCCTGAAACAGGTCCATTTCCTGCAAATGCAGCGGCGTTTCGTCTTGCCCTGGTTTTTCAAGGTCACCGACCAGTCGGTCTTCCACCCATTCAATAGCGGCTTCAATGGTCTTAAACACCTGCACGGTGTCGGTCGTGTCAATCAGCCCGGTGTGTTTGAAAAATTCAAGCAGATTTCGCCCATTGGGCAACTGCTCCCGCACATTACTTAACAACAACGGAACACCCCGCTCACGCAGCTGGTCCCGCACCAGGTTAAGCAAATGAGCCGCCGTGATGTCCACAGACTGCACCCGCCGCATGTCAAGAATGATGTAGTCACGGCTCTTGATTTCGGGCTCCAGCACCGAATAAAGTTCGTACGTGGTGCCAAAAAACAGGCTGCCCTGCAGCTCAAAAATCACCGCCTTGTCACCCTTTTGGGCAATCAAGCGCATCTCGGATTCGGGGCGATACCAGGTGGACGAACGCTGATTGACAAAAGTTTTGTGCCGCACCACCGACACCCCCACCTGCTCACGGACAAACAACATGATCGACAGCGCCACTCCAGCCGCAGAGGCTGCAATCAACCCGACGGTTAGCGCACAGCCGATCACCACCGCAACGACAGCAAAATCAAACACGGTCGCCCGAGATTCAAGAAAATGAAGCGGCTCAGTGTCGATCATGCGCAGCCCCACCACAATCAAAATGCCGGCCAAAGTGGCAATCGGTATCCAGGCCACAAAGGCATTAAGCGCCAGCGCTGCCACCAACACCAGCACGCCTTCAATGATGCCCGACACCCGTGTTTTGGCCCCGCTGGACAGGTTCACCATGGTGGCCCCCATGGTGCCTGCACCGGGTATGCCACCGATGGAGGCTGAGGTGATGTTGGCCAGGCCTTGCGCAAACAGCTCGCGGTTGGGTTCGTGGCGTGTGCGCGTCATCTGGTCAATGACCACACAGGTCTTAAGTGTGTCGATCGACAACAAGGTGGCCAGTGTCAACGCGCTGCCAAACAGCGCCGCAATCTGGGACAGTTTCAGGTCTCCGATTTCATTCCAGCGGCCGGTGATGGTGTCGATGTAGCCCGCACTTGACACCCCCAATGACCCAAGCACCAGGTTATTGCCGGTCAGCGTCATCATGGTGGCATCGGTGGAGGCCAGCCCCACATAGGCCAGCCCCCCGGCGGCAATGCCAAGTATGGTGCTGGGCACTGCTTTGGTCACTTTGGGAGCAAGCAAGGCAACCGCCACAGTAGTCACACCCACCACGATGCTGCGGACATCCCACAAGGCTGGCGACACGACTGCATGCCACCACCTGACCTCGCTGGTGGTGCCCACAAAGCCCGGAATCTGACTACCGATGATGATCAGACCGACCCCACTCAAGTAACCGCTCACCACGGTGAAGGGAATGTATTTGATCATTTTCCCCGCACCCAAAAACCCGATGAACATCTGTATCAAACCCGTCAAAATGCCCAACACGGTCAGCAATAAAACAATGCTTACCGGGGCCACGCCCTGATTAACCAATTCGATGGCAAACGCAGAAAGCACGGCCGCAGCGGGGGCGCATGGCGCGCTGATGAGTCGGTCAGTGCCACCAAACGTCGGGGCAATCAGCCCCAAGGCAGCGGCCCCCAAAATGCCCGCCAAAGCACCAAACACCGCGTACTGCGGGCTGATGGACGAATAAACCGTGACACCAAAAGCCACTGCGGCGGGCAGGGCCACCAGCATAGATGCCAGGCCGCCCCAAAAATCGCCAGGAATTTTCAGCCGGTCAGACAATTTAACAATGGAATTCATAAAAAAGGTGGCTCTAATCAACCGACTTCGTGGGTACCCCGGACGGCTGGGCGGCATTTACGAAGATACCGCTTGCAATATACACGCCGCCCATCAGGGTGGTGCTGACCTGCAGCTCGCTCAGGTGTTTGACCAAAAGACTCCACGGCTGGTCAAGCCCCTCCAGGGAAGTGACTGAGTGAATGGCAGCCAACCATACGAACCAGTTGGTATGCCACGCCCACGGATTGGCCCACTGTAAGCCCGCTGCAACCACATGGGCACCAGGTTTGAGGCCACGGACCACATGGTGGATGGCCTCGGGATTGCGCAAGACGTCATGGGTAAAGTGAAACAACACAGCATCGGCCCGGGTTTTTATTTTGGATGCCTCCACCGGTGTGTTCAACAGCGTCACGTTTCGCCAGTGCTGCTGGGCAACCCGCGCACGTGCTTGGTCCAGCATTTCAGGGCATTGCTCGATACCAATGATGTGGCCACGCGAACCAATGGCCTGCTGCAACGGCTCAAAACTCAGCCCGGTGCCGCAACCCACATCCATCACGGTAGCCCCTTGCACCAGGCAAAGTCGGGCGATGGCTTGGCGCCGGATGGGCTCAAATGCGGCCAACTCCCAGTCATAAACCTTGGCACGCCGCCGATACTGTGCCAACGCCATGTCACGGTCCGGGCCGTTGTGTGTAGGGTTCATCATGGCCTCCATATAAGTTTCAGCGGTGACAAGCATAGACCTGGGCGGTCCACATGGCAAGGCACGACGTCCGACAAGCTGCGTTGGATCAATATCTGTCGTGGGTATTTGTGTTTAACTGGCGCAAGTTCACCTGAATCATCGCTTTTGCAGGCGAACCTTTGACAGGAGTATTTCATGCGTCACAACACGACAAGCAAAAAACCAAGGCCCACTGCTGAATTGGCCGATGCCCATCCAGGGGCAGGCCCATTGACCACGCTTCAGCAAAAAATCGACCCCTATGGCATGTGGACCTCGGTGGTCAATGCCCAAGCGGCCTGGCTCGCACATCCGCAAGAGTTGTCACAAGCAATCCATGCGTTGTTTGTGGATTCGCTGGCTTTTCAGTCACATTTAACCCGCCTGGCGATGGCTCTGCCGACTGAAGATGTGATCAAGCCCCATGTGGAC
>JBIJDQ010000396.1:0-3309 GCA_044344025.1 Rhodoferax sp. | reverse complement strand
TGCGAGGTGGCACCTGGCCAGTCAGCCCGCACCATCATGGCCCGACAGGTGAACGGCGGGTCTTCGTCCTGCCCCAGCTGGAAGTAGGCAGAGGCCCCCAGCACCATCATCACAATCATCAAAAAGCGGGTCAGCGGGGCATGCTCAATGGCCCAGCGCGACAGGTTGAAGCCCTTTTCGGGGTGCAGGTGGGTTTCGCTCATGCCAGCCTCACTTGACCGCCGCAGAAGCGGTGTCGGATGGTGTTTGCATTACTACACTATTTATAGCTGTCTGCGCTTTACTGACAAGCACTACAGGCTTATTTTCCTTAAAAACAGTCACTTTTTGACCAGGTGCCAGCACATGTACCCCGGCCACCACCACTTGCGCACCCGGCACCAGGCCGCTGGCCACCACCACATCATTGCCGTCAGCCGTGGCAATTTGCACCACCTGGGATTTGACCGTCATGCTGGGCACATCAAGCGCCCACACGGCGGTGGCCTGCCCCTCCTGGCGCAAGGCGCTGGTGGGCAACTTGATCACCGGTGTGCCCACATGCTGCAACGCCGCCGGCAACACCGACACCGTGCTGCCCAAAGCCAGGTCACTGCCCGCAGGCAAGGCCACCTTGACACCAAACGTGCGCGTAACTGGGTCGGCACTGGCGGCCACTTCACGCACCACACCCCTCAAAGTGCCAGCCGTGGCCCACAAGCGCACCTCGACCGCGCTGCCCGGTTTGATGCCAGCCACCTTGTCCTCAGGCACGGCAAAGACCACGTCGCGCGGGCCGTCCTGGGCAATCTGCACCACGGGGGCACCGGCGGCCACCACTTGCCCGCGCTCGGCCATCACCGCTGTCACCACGCCCGACACGTCGGCACGCAAGGCCGCGTATCCCGCCTGATTGCCCTGCGCTGCGGCTTGCGCCTGCGCCTGCGCCAACTGGGCCTGCGCCACCTTGAGGGTGGATTCACGTCGCTCAAGCTCGGCCGTACCAATGAAGTTTTGCGCCTTCAGCTCTTGGTAGCGCTTGAAATCAGCCCCCGCCAGGTCACGGTTGGTCTGCGCGGCCACCACCTGTGCGCGCGCCGCCTCGGAGGCGAGTGCAAGGTCTTGCGGGTCAAGCTGGGCCAGCAATTGCCCGGCCTTGACGCGCTGGCCCACCTCTGCCGGTCGGTCAATCAGCTTGCCACCCACGCGAAACCCAAGTCGGGATTCCACCCTGGCCTTCACCTCACCCGCGTACTCAAGCGTGCTCTGCGTGGCGGAGACACCTACCGTCATCAGCTTGACCGCACGAATTGGCTCGGGTTGAGGGGCCGGTTTGCTGCACGCCACCATGAACAACGCAGCCGCTATAGTCACCGCAACGCGGTTGGACCGAACACACAAAACAATTGAATTCATGAACGCGCTCTTTCAGACAAACCAAATTAATGACCAATGGGTTATTAATTCTAGTAAATTCGCCGGACCTGTGCAGTGACCACCACAGAGTCCATCACCCATTACGAGAATTTTCCGGTGGCATCCATCCTGTGCCCACCGCACTTGCGCGCACCCATTGCCGCCATTTACCACTTTGCCCGCACCGCCGATGACCTGGCTGATGAAGGCGATGCCAGCACCGCGCAGCGCCTGGCAGACCTGAGCCGTTACCGCGCCGACCTGCTTGCCACAGCCCAGGGCCAGGCCCACAGCGGGCAGTGGCCGCAAGTGTTCGGCCCCTTGGCGGACATCATTACTCGTTTTCAGCTGCCTGTGCCCTTGCTGACCGACCTACTGGATGCGTTTGAACAAGACGTGCTGTTCACCGCAGAGCAACGCCGCTACGCCACCGATGCAGAGTTGCTGGACTACTGCACCCGCTCGGCCAACCCGGTCGGGCGCTTGCTGCTGCATTTGTATGGGGTGACCAATGACGAATCGCTGGCTCAAAGCGACCAGATTTGCACCGCGTTACAACTCATCAACTTCTGGCAAGACGTGAGTGTGGACCTTCCCCGTGGCCGCTGGTACCCCAGCCAGCAAAGCATGGCCCGGTTTGGCGTGGCCGATGCTGACCTGCAAGCGCAGAGCACTTCTGAAAATGCAACTTTATTAATAGCACACTATGCAGATACAGCAAGGACCTTGATGCTAAATGGCTCAAAATTGCCATGCCGCGTTCCGGGACGGGCAGGCTGGGAGCTGCGGCTGGTGGTGCAAGGCGGTCTGCGCATTTTGGACAAGATTGAGGCGCTGAACTTTGCCACCTGGCGGGTAAGACCGAAATTGACTGCTTGGGATGGGGTGGTGATGGTTTGGCGGGCGTTGTGGATGGGGTAGCTGTTGTTTCTGTTTCCGCAGATGTTAAGGGTTGTAGGATGCCCGCCCGCAGTGGGACGCCAATGGCGTGACGAGTCGGCTGAAGGGTGGGCATCCTACAACCCTTAACAGAAGCGGTAGTAGCGGTTTGCGATCTGGCTCCCCCAAAGCGGTCGTAAGCTTCTACAGCCCGACGGTCGGCCATGTGGCGCTGAATTGATAAATCGGAGCACCTCCAATTGGCCGCAAGCGGCTATTGGGGATCGTTGCTCAAAAGCGGTCGTCTGGCGACCCACTTTTTGCGGCTGATGCTGATGCTGTCACTGAGAAAGAACGCCTGTAGCCCAACCAATACCTGCTCAAGCTGCTATGAACTAAATAGCATGTTGTAACTCTTAAACAAGCTCGGGCAGCAAGAGCGGCCTGCCACCCGAAAACTAGCTTGGTCGCAGTAACACGACGTAGGACACGCTTGCCAAGGAACGGCCCGAGCCGGCGATGAATTCTTCAAAGCGAGGTCCGCCCACTAAAAACTCTGCTAAGCAAAAGTCACCGCAGAACTGCCATCGGTTTGCGGCTTTTTTGATGAATATCGGAAGTGGTTCGCGTTGTAGCGTGAGGAGCCTGCTAGCAGGAGCGGTTTTAGGGCCTTGACCGCACAAAACCACTGTTGGTGCTGCTGGACTAAAACTTAAAGTTAAGCAAGCGGCGACCAGCCTGCCATCTACGCTTGGCAGACAGGACACCTTGCTACCACCGAGTGCACAATGAATCTCAACTCGAGAGTAGCACTCGCCGATCGTGAACATGATTGGTAATGGCGCGATTGCGGTTTGGTTGCGCTTGGCGAATGAAGTGCCAACCCCTGCTAACCTTGTGGTCTTCACGCGTTGCATCCGCCATTGCCTCCGGTTCTAATTCCTCGGCCGAACGGTTGAGGTGTATGAATAACCTTCATTTCGCCGCACTTGCCGCGTTAGCGCGGCTTACACTACGCAGTGACCGGCGCCAGCG
>JBIJDQ010000395.1:0-3310 GCA_044344025.1 Rhodoferax sp. | reverse complement strand
TCCAAGGTGAAGGCGCAGCTTCACGCCAACGGTTTTTGGCGGGGCAGCGCGTGGATTCAACGGCACGGGGGTGCAAGTTGTGCGGTACATGCCTCCTGGATTTTGCTGCGCGATGACCAAGGGCAGGTGCTGCAAACCGTTGGTTTTTTTCGCGACCTGACCGAGGAAATAGAGGCACAAAAACGCATTGAGCAGCTGGCCTACAGCGATGCACTGACCGGTTTGCCCAACCGCTTGTTGCTGACGCAGCGGGCAGAGTTTGCCTTGCGCCTCGCCGAGCGCAGTGGGCATAAATGCGGTGTTTTCTTTCTTGACCTGGACCGGTTCAAGAACATCAACGATTCAATGGGCCATACCTTTGGCGACCGCGTGTTGATCGATGTGGCCGAGCGGCTCAGACGGTGCCTGCGCGAGGTGGACATTTTGTGTCGACTCGGCGGGGACGAATTTGTGATTTTCTTGCAGGATATTGATGTACATGGGGCGGAAGTGCTTGCTCAACGGATTCAAGACAGCATGGGGAAAACCTTCCAGATTGAGGGTATGAACTTCTCTATTGGCTGCAGCATGGGTATCGCCTTGTACGCGGAGCACTGCAAAACGCTCGACACCTTGATCAAGTGCGCCGACACGGCCATGTACCTGGTGAAAGCCCGGGGGCGGGGCAGCTTCCGGTTTTACGAGCCCCAAATGAATGTCAATTCGCTGTCGCACATCAAAATCGACCATGCAATGCGCAAGGCCATGGAGCAGGGCTTGTTTCGCTTGCATTACCAGCCGCAAATTTCGTTGGTCAACGGCAGCTTGCTTGGGGCAGAAGCCCTGATCCGCTGGAGCGATGCGGAGTTGGGCAATGTGTCACCGGGTTTGTTCATTCCCTTGGCAGAAGAATCCGGGTTCATCATCACCATTGGCACCTGGGTGCTTGAAGAAGCGGTTCGTCAGGCGCGTGTATGGCAAAACCTGGGTACCCCGGTGACGGTGTCGATCAATGTGTCGGCCTTGCAGTTTCAGCAGGCTAATTTCATCACCACAGTGGCGGCTGCACTGCAATCGAGCGGGCTTTCTCCGCAGCTTCTGGAGTTGGAGTTGACCGAGTCGATTTTGATCCACGATGCCAATGAAACCCTGGCCCGCTTGCACGCGCTGGCTGCCCTGGGTGTAGCCCTGTCGATTGATGACTTTGGCACGGGGTATTCCAGCTTGGCGTATTTGAAGAAGTTTCCGATCTCCAAGCTCAAGATCGACCGCTCGTTTGTCACCGGCTTGCCAGACGACGAGGGTGACCGCGCCATTGTGGGTGCCACCATTGGCATGGCACGTGGCCTCAAACTCAAGGTGGTGGCAGAAGGCGTAGAGACACTGGCGCAACGCGACTACCTGGCCAGCCTGGGCTGCGAGTCTTTTCAGGGGTTTTTGTGTTCCCCTGGTTTGCCCGTCGCGCAGTTTGAGGAACTGGTGGCCAGCCTACCCAAAAGCCAGTGAGGCAGGCGCTTGATGGGCCTTAAATGGCCCCGTCAAACATCATGACATCCACCTCGTCACCCAGCGCCACGCTGCTCTGGCCGTGGTGCAACACGATCAAGCCATTGGCCTGCACCATGGAGCTGAGCACGCCCGAGCCCTGGTTGCCCGTGGTTTTGACCTGTAATTCACCCTGTGGCCCGGCGCTGACCCAACCCCGCTGGTATTCGGTGCGGCCCGGCTTTTTGCGGATGACCTCCAGACTTTTGGCTTTGAGCAAGGGTGGTGCACACCGGGTGCAGCCCATCATGCGCAAAAGGGCAGGGCGCACAAAGGCCAAAAAAGTCACCATCACGGCCACCGGGTTGCCGGGCAGGCCGAAAAGAATGGCACCATCAGGTGTTTTAATGCTATCTGATTCATAGCTATGAGAGCCTGATAGACGGGCACTAGCGGCCAATTTATCGTAAATTATCCGTCCCACAGCCATGGGGCGTCCAGGGCGCATGGCGATGCGCCAAAACGCGACATCGCCCAGTTTTTTCATCATCGCCTTGGTGTAGTCGGCCTCACCCACACTCACGCCGCCACTGGTGATGATGGCATCGGCGCACCTTGCAGCCTGTACAAAAGCGGCCTCCAAGGCCTCAGGTTCGTCGGGCACCACCCCCATGTCGATTACCCGGCAGCCCAAGCGCGTGAGCAGGCCAAACACGGTGTAGCGGTTGCTGTCGTACACCGCACCTTCACGCGGCGGCTCACCTAGGCTCAGGATTTCGTCACCAGTGGAGAAGTAGGCCACTTTCAGCTGGCGCAGCACCGGCACAGTTTTAAGGCCCAAACTGGCCACCAGTCCAAGTGCAGAAGGCGTTAGGCGCTCTCCTTTTTTTAGTGCTGGTTGGCCCTGCATGAGGTCTTCACCCAGGCATCGGCGGTTGTCACCGGCTTGCAGCAAACCGGCAGGAACGTTCACTTGGTCACCGTTCAGGGTGACAAATTCCTGGGGCACCACGGTGTCAAGTCCGGCTGGCATGATGGCCCCGGTCATGATCTTGATGCACTGGCCAGGCAAAATCGTGCCGCTCCAGGCCTTGCCAGCCAGCGCGGTGCCTATCACCTTGAGGGTCAGCGGCATTTTTGGGTTGAGTTGAGCACCGGCAAAAGCAAAGCCGTCCATCGCCGAGTTGTCGTGTGGTGGCACGCTGATGGGGCTGATGATGTCTTGGGCCAATACCCGGTCAAGCGCGGCAAATATACCCAGTTCTTCCACCTCGGTCACGGGTTCGACCAGTTCGGCCAGAAACGTGTTGACCATGTCGGCGCTCAAGGCCTGGGGGTCGTAACCTGCCAGGTCACGGGCAATGTGCTCAAGCGTCTTCATGCCGTGCGGCTTTCAAGTTGTTGCAACTCCGCCAGGGTGTTGGCATTGAAAAAGGCCTGCGGATCGTCACCCGGCGCGTCAAATGGCACGACGGCGGTGGGGTGCAGGGCCGTCCAGGCGTCAATTTTCCGGCCACCTTCCTGGGTAAAACGCACCAGACTTTCCAGCAAGGAAATGCGCAGCAGGCAAAAAACGGGTTGGGTGCGTACCTGCATCTGGCCGTCTTTGCCAGCTTCGGGCGCAGCGGCCATGGCGATGTCGGCACCCTGTGCCTCCAGTGCATCGGCCAGCCGCTGCGCCAGGTCCAGCGGCAGCAGCGGTGTGTCACAAGGCACGGTTAACAGATAGGGTGTTTCACAACGCTCCAGCCCGGTCAAAAACCCCGCCAGCGGGCCAGGGTAGTCGGCCAGGCCATCCGGCCACACCGCCACACCAAAGGACTCATAGGCCGCCAGGTTGCGGTTG
>JBIJDQ010000394.1:0-3313 GCA_044344025.1 Rhodoferax sp. | reverse complement strand
GCCGTGTGGCAGTCATCCACAGCAAGGTCAAAGACGAATACGCGCTGCGCGAAATTGGCCCGGTGCGGGCTGGCGCCATGCCGTTGAATTACTTGGGTTACATACCCGACTATTTTGATTCCACACACCTGCCAGAGTTTTCCATGTCGGGGCGCTATGCCGCCGTGCTGGTTTGGCTGGACGCTGACCCGCCTCCGGCGGACCAGCAACTTCTGGTGACTTGGTTGGACCGACAACTGACTGAAAACTTGCCCATCGTGATGCTGGGGGCGCCGTCTTTTTTGATGGAAGGCCCTTTGGGGAAACGGTTTGGATTTTCCCTTGGACCGATCAATTCCAGCACACAACCTATCCAGATCACCCAACAGGCGGCCATGGTCGGGTACGAGCGGTCGCCCTCTCCACAAGTGGCAGAGTTTTACCCTTTGAGTGTTGAAAACAGTCAACCGCTGTTGGGGTTAGTGCGGGGGACGGAGACACAGATTGCGGCTGCGCTCACGCCTTGGGGCGGTTATGTGTTGTCGTCCTACGATGTGGTCACGCTGCCCGGCAACTCGGGCGACCGCTGGGTGATCGATCCGTTTGCTTTTTTCAAACAGGCCATGCATTTGCCCGAAATGCCGGTGCCTGATGTGTCCACCGAGTCAGGGCGGCGCATGTTGATGGTGCACATGGATGGGGATGGTTTTATCAGCCGGTCAGAGTTGCCTGGCAACCCCTTGGCCGGTGAAGTGGTTCGCGACCGGGTGGTGAACAAGTATCAGATTCCCATGACCATCTCGGTGGTTGAAGCGGAGGTTTCACCCAAGGGTCTTTACCCTGGCCTCTCGGCCACAGCCGAAAAAGTAGCGCAGGATATTTTTCGCGCACCCCATGTGGCCATCGCATCACACAGCTACTCCCACCCTTTCTACTGGGGCAAGGTGAACAACGACCCCAATGGGGGGTACAACTTGCGCCTGCCTGGCTACCAGTTTGACCTGGACCGGGAAATCAATGGCTCCATTCAATACATTGAGGCCCGACTGGCACCACCTGGGAAAAAAGTAGCCATGTTTTTCTGGACAGGCGACTGCGTGCCTGGCGCGCAGGCTTTAACCAAAACAAACCTGGCCGGTGTTGGCAACATGAATGGTGGCGACACGACGGCAACACGATCCTCACCCACAATGACCGAAGTAGAGGGGCTGGGCATGCCTCGCGGCGCAAACTACCAGGTCTTTGCCCCCAACCAGAACGAAAACGTGTACACCAACAACTGGCTCGGGCCTTTTTATGGCTTCGAGCGTGTGATTGAAACCTTTGAGTTCACCGAGTCACCACGTCGCCTGAAACCGATCAACATTTACTTTCATACGTACATCACCACCAAAGCTGCGGGCATGAAATCGTTGGACAAGGTATTTGCCTATGCTTTGGCACAAGAAACCACACCGGTGCATGTGGCTGAATACGCCCGCAAGGTGCTGGACTTTCAGCGCATGGTGGTTGCCCGCAGCACCACCGGCTGGCGGGTGCGCGGCACCAAAGACCTGCGCACACTTCGCCTGCCAGCCAGCATGGGTTTGCCTGACCTGTCAAAAAGCCAGGCCGTGGCAGGCTTTGCAAGCCGCCCAAGCGGCGTTTACACCCATCTAAGTGATGACGCGGCTGAACTGGTATTGACTGACACCACGCCAGATGCCGTCCGTCTGGTGTCCGCCAACGGGCGAATTGAGGGCTTTGAGCGCTTGCCCAATGGTTACCGCTGGAACGTGAGTGCCCATGTGCCTGTCAAGTTCATTTTGGCGAATGCCCAGGCCTGCAAGGTGCGCGTTGCTGGCCGCGATCTGGTACCTACACACCGAACTGACCAATTCAGCTTTTTTGAAATCAAAGACCATGCTGCCAGACCGCTCGAAGCGTTATGCCGGGGTTGATGGCGACATAGCCCGCCTGGTGCTGGCCACCTATTGGCAGCTGGCACTGATCGCTTTGCTGGTGCTGGCGTTGTTAACCGCCATTTTTCCCCGAAAAGCGCTGGTTGAGCGGCTCTACCAGCAAAAGACACTCGACGAATTGACACTCTCGTATGTGCAAAACTTGTACCGCGCCAACCCGGCCAATGCAGATGCCGCCTTGCTTTTGGCCAGGTCACAGCAAAGCGTCATGTCGCTTCAGGACCTGGAGTCCATTCTCTGGCGCTTGGTGTCTGACGGTGAACCACGCCAGCGCACCGAAGCCCAGTCGCTGCTGTTTCAGGCCTACCAGAGCCAACTGGAAAAGGGCCCGGTTCAGACAGAAAAAACGCGCTTGAACGCGGCCATGGTGAAGTTGCTGCTGGCCTCCACACAAGAGACATTGCCAATTGAACTGGCCCGCCTTTTCGCAAACAAATCGTTTGAACTGAACCTGCCCAAGGTGGGCATGGTCTTTTACAAGCAACTGCGTGTTGATCAGCCAGGCAAGGTGTTTGAGAAATACGGCGACATTGCCCTGGGTGATGGTCAGTATGCGGCAGCGGCCAATTACTATTTTCTGGCGCGCGAGAGCACCGCTTCAATCGATGAGTCACGGCGGCTTTTTCTGGTTGGCATTCAGGCCCTTATGGCCGCCAGCCTGTTTGACCAGGCCATGTCAGAGGCGCGTCAACGGATTGGCGCACTTGCAGACGATGCATCCACTCTGCGCTTTTTGTCACGTGCCGCACTGGCCGCAGGGGACACCGCGCTGGCCGCCGAGTACGCCCGTCGGCTGGTGTTTCAGACCCATATCGACAAGCCATGACGCTGCGCACTGCATGTGTTTGGTTTGCCCTGCTCGCTGCGATATGGTCAGTCCACGGCAAACCGGTGGTGCCAACCCCACCCAAGCGGGCTGTCACCAGCGAAGTTCTGCGCCCGTTTGACGCACAAGACTTTGCCCTGGCCTATGACGTGCTGCTGGGCGCTGGGGATTTGCAGCGCGCCTTTCTTGTCGCGCAACAAGCCGTGTTGGCTTTGCCGCAAGACCGAACCTGGCGGCGCAAGCTGGCTCAGGTGAGCGAATGGACGCAGCGCCCCGATGTGGCGGCACAGCAATGGCTTGCCTTGTTCAAGCAAGGTGACCGCGCCAATGACACGGTTTTGGCAGTCATTCGCCTGGCACCGTTGGCGGATGAGCCATTGGTGGCCATACAGGCCTGGCATGAACGTGCAAAGCAGCATCCGCTGACCGCTGTGCAGTGGCGAGATGTTTACACACTTTTTGAAGCTGCAGCCGAGCCGGCCAAGGGGTCGCTTTTTTTTGAGACGCAGTTTAGGTTGACACAAAACCCGGTGCTGCTGGCCTATGC
>JBIJDQ010000393.1:0-3317 GCA_044344025.1 Rhodoferax sp. | reverse complement strand
GAAAAAGACTGCACCCTGCTCTCGGGCAGCTACGGTGAAGAAGTCAAGTTTGGCGGCGGCAAAACCATTCGCGACGGCATGGCACAAAGCCAGCGCACCCGCGATGGCGCTGGCACCGGCCCACAAGGTGGCGGCGCGGTGGACTGCGTCATGACCAATGCGCTGATTCTTGACCACTGGGGTGTTGTCAAGGCCGACATTGGCCTCAAGGGCGGGCGCATTGTGGCCATTGGCAAGGCCGGTAACCCCGACACCCAACCCGGTGTGGACATCATCATTGGTCCCGGCACCGAGGTCATCAGTTGCGAGGGCAACATCGTCACCGCAGGTGGCATCGACAGCCACATCCATTTCATCTGCCCGCAACAAATTGAAGAAGCGCTGGCGTCAGGCGTCACCACCATGCTAGGCGGTGGCACCGGCCCGGCCACCGGCACCTTTGCCACCACCTGCACACCGGGCGCATGGAACATTGAGCGCATGTTGCAGGCCGCTGATGCTTTCCCGATGAACCTGGGTTTTCTGGGCAAAGGCAACGCCAGCCTGCCCGACGCACTGCACGAGCAGGTGAACGCCGGGGTCATTGGCCTCAAATTGCACGAAGACTGGGGCACCACCCCAGCCGCCATCAGCAACTGCCTGGACGTGGCCGATGAAACCGATGTGCAAGTCGCCATCCACTCCGACACCCTGAACGAATCCGGCTTTGTGGAAAACACGATTGCCGCCACCAAGGGCCGTGGCCTGTGCGCCTTTCACACCGAAGGCGCAGGCGGCGGGCACGCGCCCGACATCTTGCGGGTGGTGGGTGAAGCCAACTTTTTGCCCAGCTCCACCAACCCAACCATGCCCTACACCGTTAACACGCTCGACGAGCATGTGGACATGCTGATGGTTTGCCACCACCTGGATGCGAGCATTGCCGAAGACCTGGCCTTTGCCGAGAGCCGCATCCGCAAGGAAACCATTGCCGCCGAAGACGTGCTGCATGACTTGGGCGCCATCAGCATGATGAGCAGCGACAGCCAGGCCATGGGCCGTGTGGGCGAAGTCATCATCCGCACCTGGCAAACCGCGCACAAGATGAAAGCCCAGCGTGGCTGGCTGGCCCCACCGCTGGTGTTGGGCGAAGACCGGGGCAAGGGCGGCCTGGTTGAGTACGACCCGCGCAACGACAACTTCCGCGCCAAACGGTTCATTGCCAAATACACCATCAACCCGGCCATTGCCCATGGCATCAGCCACGAGGTGGGTAGCATCGAGGTGGGTAAATGGGCTGATCTGGTGGTCTGGAAACCGGCCTTTTTTGGCGTCAAGCCTGCCCTGATCCTCAAAGGCGGCTTCATCGCCATGGCCGCCATGGGTGACCCCAATGCCAGCATCCCCACCCCGCAGCCGGTGCACTACCGGCCCATGTTTGGCGCGTTTGGTGGCGCGCTGGCCAAAGGCTCCATCACTTTTGTTTCACAGGCGGGGCAGAACGCGGGCATCAAGGAGCGGTTTGGGCTGAGCAAAAACGTGAGCGCGGTGCGCAACATTCGCGGCATCCGCAAAGAGCACATGGTGCACAACCATTATTTGCCGCAGATGGAGATTGATGCCCAAACCTACAGCGTGCGCGCCGATGGGCAACTGCTGACCTGCGAGCCAGCGGTGAGCTTGCCGATGACGCAGCGGTATTTTTTGTTTTGAAACCATGGACATTCGCATCGATGATTTGCAAGGCAGCGCCATCCAGGCTTTGCTGCAAACCCATCTGGATGCCATGTATGAACACTCGCCACCTGAAAGCGTACACGCGCTCGACCTTGCAGCGCTGCGCCACCCGTCCATGACTTTCTGGACCGCATGGGACAGCGACGAGTTGCTGGGTTGCGGCGCGCTCAAGCAACTCAGTGCCACCCACGCAGAACTTAAATCCATGCGAACGGCCAGTGCCCATGTCCAAAAGGGCGTGGCCCGGGCCATCCTGCGGCACATCGAGGCTGCGGCGCGGGCCAAGGGCATCCAGCGCATCAGCCTGGAAACCGGACCTCATGCGCCCTTTTGGGCAGCGCAAAAGCTGTATGTGAGTGAAGGGTTTGTCGAATGCAACCCCTTTGCGGACTATGCACTGGACCCCTACAGCATGTTCATGACCAAGCCGCTGGCAGACGAGTCAACGCGGGTCTGAAGACTTTAGTGCACATCAGGGGACACTGTCTTTTGGCAGGCTGGCAGAGTCCGCAATTTTCTAGAAGCAAATGCCGATGTCTGACCGATTGGCGTGCAGCGAGAAACCACACGTCGTCGGTGTCAGGAGCACCTCATCTCCCAAGCTGACCTGCAGCCTAGCGCACAATTCTTCAGGAAAAATCATGCCGATCTCATTACCCACTTCAACCAATTCCAAAGCTTTCATCCCGTCTTTCCTCATAATTGCGTCACCATAACCATGCTCCACGTCTCCAAACTCATCCCCCAAGGCGCAGGCCTCGCCGCCGTGCTGTTAAAACGTGCCAGCACCGTCGAGCTGGACTGGGACATTCGTCAAAAAAGCCGCTTTGAGGCCACCGATTCGCAACAACGGCAAATCGGCGTTTTCCTGCCGCGTGGCACCGTGGCGCGTGGCGGTGACGTGCTGGTGGCACAAGACGGCTCGCTCATCAAGGTGTTGGCCGCACCCCAGACCGTGCTGAAAATCACCCACTGCGCCCACATTGGGAGCGCCTTTGATTTGATTCGCGCCGCCTACCACTTGGGCAACCGGCATGTGCCAATCGAACTCAAGCCCGACCACCTCAAGATTGAGCCCGACCATGTGCTGGCCGACATGCTGCGTGCCATGCACCTGACCGTGAACGAAGTCAGTGAACCGTTTGAGCCGGAAAACGGTGCCTACGCCACCGGCGGGCACTTTGGCGGACACCACCATGGTCATGAACACGACCATGACCACAGCCCCACGCCAGCGGCAGCGGCAGCGGCAGTGACCAGCCCCACACCACCTGCGCCGCATGTGCATGGCCCAGGTTGCGGTCACCATCATTAAAACCTTCACCACATGCAAGCCACCAGCCTGATCCAACTCATGTGGCTGGCCTCACCGGCCTTGCCAATTGGTGGATTTTCATACTCGGAATGCCTTGAAGCGGCTGTGGATAGTTCGCGAGTAGCTACAGAATCAGAAGCATCTGACTGGCTGCTGGACCAGCTTGAACTGAGCCTGGCCCGCAGTGACTTGGCGGTGCTGGCCCAAGCCATACCGGCCTGGCAAAGCGCCGATACCCCGCGCATTGCGGCACTCAACGCCTGGGTGCTGCACACCCGCGAAAGCA
>JBIJDQ010000392.1:0-3319 GCA_044344025.1 Rhodoferax sp. | reverse complement strand
CAAAGTAGATCACCACATGCCAGCCCCAGGCCTTGATGCGCCCGGCAATCTCCAGCAGCTCGTCTTTGGGCGTGAAATCCACCAGCCGTTTGACAAAATTGAAGCGCACCCCGCGCACCCCGGCCTCGTGCATGGCCTGGATTTCTTCGTCAGTCACGCTGCGTTTGACGGTGGCGACCCCGCGTGCTTTGCCGCCTGAGTGCACCAGTGCATTCACCAGGGCTCGGTTATCGGCCCCGTGGCAGGTGGCTTGTACGATGACGTTTTTCTCAAAACCCAGGTGGTCGCGCAGGGCAAAGAGTTGCGCCTTGGAGGCATCACACGGCGTGTATTTGCGCTCGGGTGCATAAGGGAATTCAGTGCCTGGGCCAAACACGTGGCAATGGGCATCCACCGCGCCTGCGGGTAATTTGAAGCGGGGCTGGCTGGGGCCAGCAAACCAGTCCAGCCAGCCAGGGGTTTTGGTGAAGGCTTGGTTGCCAGTGAAGTCACCTGGGTTCGAGTTTTTCATACATTTATCAGTGTTTTATGCCGGTAGTGCTTGTCGCGTAACAATAGTTTGCTTCAATCTATGTAGCGCAACCCAGCTTTTTCCAGGCCCTCTCGCATCTTGTAATAGTCCAGCCCCAACACGCCAGAGGCAAAGATGGCGCGTTTGGCACCTTCGTTGGCTTCACGCGCCTCTGCGGCATCGGCCACCTGTTGCGCCACGGCGGCAGGCACCACCACCACACCGTCCACGTCGGCAACCACCACATCCCCGGGGTTGACCAATGCCCCGGCGCACACCACGGGAATGTTGACTGAACCCAGCGTGGCCTTGATGGTGCCTTTGGCGTGGATGGCTTTGCTAAAGACCGGGAAATTCATCTCGGTCAGGTCTTTCACGTCGCGCACACCGCCGTCAATGACCAGGCCAACGGCACCGCGCGCCTGAAAGGACGTGGCCAACAGGTCGCCAAAAAAGCCGTCGGTGTTGTCCGTGGTGCAGGCCGCCACCACCACGTCTCCGGGCTGCAGTTGTTCGGCGGCCACGTGCATCATCCAGTTGTCACCGGGTTGCAGCAGCACGGTCACCGCAGTGCCACAGACCTTGGCCTCGGTGTAAATCGGGCGCATGTAGGGTTTCATCAGACCCACACGGCCCATGGCTTCGTGGATGGTGGCCACACCAAAGCGTGAGAGTTTGGCAACCGCTGCCCGGTCGGCGCGGGTGATGTTTCTTTTGACAATACCCAAGTTGTTCATGGTGCTAACTCCAGTTCAGGGGGTCGATTCAGGTCGTGATTCAAGCAGTGGCTCAGGTCGGCGAAGTCGCCACAGACACATGCCGGATGTGCAAACTCAGGCCCAGCGCCGCCATGTGGTTGCTGTTGCGACTCAGGATGCTGTGTGACAAGGGTAAAAACTCGGCCTCCTCAAACTCGGCATGCGCTTTGTATTGACGCACCAGGGTGTCAATGGCTGTGGTGTCGAGGTGGCAGGGCTGGCCTTTGGCCATCTTCTTCAAATCCGGCTCCAGCTTGGTGAACATGGCTTCCACTTGCCGGTGCTCACGGGTGAGGCGCCCGGTGATGGCCCTGACCCGGTCAAACTCGGCACCCTCGGTGGCGCTGGCCAAAACGGCTTCAAACAGCACCCGTTCTTCTTCTTCGTGGTGGTTGTAGATCACGTTCCTGAAAAAGAGGCGGGTGTCGTCGGCCACTTTTCTGGCGCGCTCTGCCGCCAGGTTTAGCGCAGGCAATTCACCCATGGTGTTCAGGTGGCTGAGGATGCCGTCGTGGCAGTGTGTGAAGTTATCCAGCGGCGCATCGCTGGTGTTGTTATGGGGCGGGTTGGTGGTGGGTGTCATGGATTTGTTCTTGAGGGTGTGGGTGTCAAGGCCTTGGGCATGGGTGCCACTCAGGGGTTGGCCCGTGCGGTTAGCAGGGTATCCAGCCGGGGGAACACGCGCCGGGCGTTGCCTTCATAAATCTGCTGGCGGTCTGCATCGCTCAAAATTGTGCTGGCTTCGATGTAACGCTTGGTGTCGTCGAAATAGTGGCCGGTCTCAGGGTCAATGCCACGCACCGCGCCGATCATTTCACTGGCAAACAACACGTTTTTGACCGGAATCACGGTGTTGAGCAAGTCAATACCGGGCTGGTGATAAACACAAGTGTCAAAGAAGATGTTGCCCAGCAGGTGCTCTGACAGCAGTGGCTTTTTCAGTTCTTGCGCCAGCCCCCGGAACCTGCCCCAGTGGTAGGGCACGGCACCGCCGCCGTGCGGAATCAAAAACTTGAGCGTGGGGAATTCTTTGAACAAATCACTGGCCAGGCACTGCATGAAGGCGGTGGTGTCGGCGTTCAGGTAGTGCGCGCCGGTGGTGTGAAAACAGGCGTTGCAGCTGGTGCTGACGTGAATCATGGCCGGAATGTCGTACTCGACCATCTTCTCGTAAATCGGGTACCAGGCTTTGTCACTCAGCGGTGGCGATGTCCAGTGGCCACCGCTGGGGTCGGGATTCAGGTTGAGGCCCACATTGCCGTATTGCTCCACGCACTTCACCAGCTCAGGGATGCAGGTGGCCGGGTCTACCCCCGGGCTTTGCGGCAGCATGGCCACGGGCACAAAGTGATCGGGAAACAGCTGGCTGACGCGCCAGCACAGTTCGTTGCAAATGGCCGCCCAGGTGCTCGACACTTGGAAGTCGCCAATATGGTGCGCCATGAAGCTGGCGCGTGGGCTGAACAGGGTGAGGTCAGAGCCGCGTTCGCGCATCAGGCGCAATTGGTTGGTCTCGATTGACTCGCGCAGTTCGTCGTCGCTGATCTTCAGGTCTGACACCTTGGGGCTAAGGGCAGGGTCTTTGATGCCGGCAATTTGCCGGTTTCGCCAGGTTTCCAGCGCTTTTGGGGCTGTGGTGTAGTGGCCGTGGCAGTCAATGATCATGGGGGGCTTTCTTTATAAGAAATAAGGCTCTAGCGCACGTGGCGTATGCGTGAGTAGCTATTAAATTGTTCAAATCAAGAGGCCGAGCGGGCTTTGCACGGGCTGGTGCATCTGGGTCATTCAACGGGCTCGTCAAAGTCCAGCGGCAGGCCCACGTAGTTCTCGGCAATCGACAAGGACCCGGCGTGGGAGTTCAGCAGGTAGTCCAATTCAGCCTCCTGAAAGCGGGCGGAAATAGTGCTGTCTTCGGGAAAGCGGTGCATCAGCGTGGTGAACCACCATGAGAAACGTTCGGCCTTCCAGATGCGGCGCAGGCAGCGTGCGGAGTAACTGTCGATGCCTGTCTCGGTGTGGTTCTGGTAGAAATCGACCAACGCATTGCACA
>JBIJDQ010000391.1:0-3328 GCA_044344025.1 Rhodoferax sp. | reverse complement strand
CAAAGCGCTCCAGCAGCCTGGGGCCGTGCCAAACCGACATTGACCCATCCACATACCGGTGCACCCGCACAGTGGTGCGGCTATAGCTGTAGCGAATCTCCTGTTCGGGGATTTGCAATATCAAGCCCTCAAAGCGCACCGTGTTGTCGTTACCCACAACGCGTTCATACTGCTCACACAGAATGTCTCCCAACTGCGCCTGAGCCACGTAGGGAACAAACGCACTGCCTGCGCCTGCTGGGGTGCGCGCAAACTCTGCGTTGTGCTGTGCCCGATAGGTCTGCTCCAGATACACATTGGCTTCAATCATCGTGGTAATTGAGTGCTGGGCGAGTTCCTTGACCAAACGGTCCTGGTGTGTGCGAAAGGCACGCTCACTGCGACCACGCGCCTGCGGGGAGTAGGCCGCAATATGCTCAATGCCAAGTTGCTTGCAGGCCCGCCCCACCTGGGTCAAATGGGCCTTGTCGACCTTGCCACCTGCCACAGGAGTGGTGAAGTAGTGAGCACCCCGGTCGGTGTAGAAACTGCAAAACAGGCCATAACGGGCAATGGTCTGCCCGATGCCGTGAAAGCTTGATGCCGTACCTTCTTGGGCACAGAAGAACATCGACAGGTGCTCACTGGTGGCGTCGTCCATGGTGACCACCAAGTCCCAGTGCGCGCCAGGCACCCAGGCATGGGTAGAGGCATCTTGGTGGATCATCATGCCCACCAGCGGTTTGGGGTCGCGCTTTTTGTGGTGTTTGCCGCGTCCTGCCACCTTGGGCACCAGACCTGCACCCTGCAAGGCGCTCTTGACCCAGGTGTAGCTTCGCGCTGGCTGGCCAATAGATTCTTGGTGGCGGGCGTAGTGGTTGCAGAAGTGCTTGACGTTCCAGCCGATAAAGCGACTCTGGTACAGGGCGATGAGCGCATCTATCTCGGTCGATGCTGCTTTGCGTTTGGAGGCTTGGCTCAGGCGCCTGTCGGCCAAGCTGTTGAGATCGCCCTCGCTGTCCTCATAGCGTGCGCTGTAGCGGCGAAAGCTGCGTTCGCACACGCCCAGTATTTCTGCTGCCTCCGATTGACTGAGCCGGCGTTCGCGCCAGCCTTCATAAACTTCCCCTGATGGCCACCTCAAATTCCCCCACTTATGGCCACCCAAACTCCTCCAGGGGTAAACCCTAGTGACTGGTTTATTTCGGAACCGGGAACTGTCTGAATTCTTGTTAGTTTTGGGCTGCCATTTTTGATTTCTTTGATCGGCTGTCGGGCAAGCGCAGCGCGTCAGGCCGAAGGCACCAAGCCGGGGAGCGGTGGATAACTGATGCACCGGCACGCAGTGCCGGATGTCCACAGGCTTGCCTGTGGTCAGATCAGTTACCCACGGTGGGCGCGAAGGATGTTTGCAGTGTCCGCTTGTTGTTTATCCATGCACGCCGATGGCGTTCAGCTTGTGCCAGTCAGTCGAGCAGCAGCCTGCCCCAGTCGGTAGCTCTTACCCTCAAACGCCAACAATTGCGATCGGTGCATCAGCCGGTCCAGAATGGTTGTACTCATGGTGTTGTCACCCAGGTATTTGCCCCAGTCTTCGACGACTCTGTTGGATGTCACCACGATGGAGCGGCGCGCTTTGTAGCGTCGATGAACCACCGTCTGGAGCAGCTCGGCTGCACCGTCGGAGATGCGCCGGGCCAGAAATAGATCATCAAGCACCAACAAATCAGGCTCCAACATTGCCTTGAGCAGCTTGCTTTGCTCGTTTGGCGAGACCAGGCAGTAATGCGCAAACGCACTATCGGCCTCCACGTAACGCACGTCAAAGCCCTGCAGCGTGGCGTGATACGCCACAGCCTTGGCAATGTGACTCTTGCCGGTGCCAGGCTTGCCAATGAGTAGCCCATTGACCCCCTCGGTGATGAATTTGAGGGTGTGCAACTCAAAGCACGCCTGGCGTGGCACCTTGGGATTGAAGTGCCAATCGAAATCAGTCAACGTGGGGCGCTCATCAAGGCAGGAAGTCTTGAAACGCCGCTCGGTCAATCGCGAACGACGCCCATCGAGCTCGTCTTGCAGCAGCAGGCAAAAGGTTTCAAGAAAGGGCTGGCCGTTAGCCTGGGCTTGCAGGATACGGGTTTCCAAGGTGGCAGTGATGCCCGACAGACGTAGTTCACGCAGTGCGCGTTCAATCTCGGTTTTACTCATGGTCATAGCGTGATCTCGGTTTGGGTTTGTTGTGAAGCGATGTCTGACAAGGTGGCGCAATGTTTGGCACTCAGGGTGAACAGGTCAGCGTAGTCACTGCCATCGCGGATCAGCGCATGGCTCTGGGTCAAACGCTGTTGCGCCGCCACAGGTTCATCCAGCCGCTTGAGCGCCTCGCTTACCAGTTGCTCGGTCATGGTCTTGACATGGGTGTAGCTGTACATGCCCTCGCTCATGGAACGCTCACAGGCCATCTCAATGAGTCGCTTGGGGCTGCGCTTGGCCAAGCCCACAATTCCCCAAAGCTTGCGCTGACCCACGCGCCCCTCGCGCTCGAACAGGGTGAGGCACAGCTTGTGGGTGGCCACACCTATTGCTTTGGCCTGGGCCAGAATCCGGTGCGTCTCGCGCGAAGGGTTGAAGATGCGCTCCTCCAGCGGCAGCACCACCATGCCAGGCCTGTCTGCGCGGGTGTGGATACGAATGAGTGCACCGCTCTTGAGCTCACGGATCTCCAGGCGGGTCTTGAACAGGCGCACCAGCACCAGGCTGCCAATGGGTGCCGGACGTGCTGCGTAACTGCTGTGGTCGATGCGTACGCAGGAATCGTCGTTGACGGTGCGCGTCTCCTGGGTAAAGTACTGCATGCTGGCCACCGGCAGTGGTAGCAAATGGGGTCGCTCGTCTTCAAACATGGCCGCCACCTGGCGGCGTTCGCTTCCATGGATTCGCTGGGCCGCCCATTTGGTTTCCCAGTGTTCAAGGTGCGTGTTTTGCTCCTCGATCGACTCGAAGCGCCGACCCTTGAGTGCCGTGCTTTGAGTGTGGCCGATGGCGTGTTCGACCGTGCCTTTGCGGTTGGGGTCACGCACCCGTGCCGGGTCGCCCACGACACCATAGTGTTTCAGGGTGGCGGCATAGACCGCGTTGAGTTCGGGCTCGTATAGGTCGGGCTTGATGACACCCTCTTTGAGGTTGTCCAGGACCACGTAGCGGCAGGCTCCGCCAAAGTAGCGCCATGCCTCTTCGTGCAAGCGCGCCCAGGTTTCCTGGCTGGACTTCCACACCACCCGTCGAAAGCTGCGCCGGGAGTAGCGCAGGGTCATTACAAACAGGCGTGGCCTGCGAAAGCGTGCGGTTC
>JBIJDQ010000390.1:0-3329 GCA_044344025.1 Rhodoferax sp. | reverse complement strand
CCAGGCGTAGTCTTCTGCCGTGGTGGTGCCAAAGTTCCAGTCGACAAACTCAAAATCAGGCACAGCGCCCAGGAATTTCCAATGAATGACACCACTGGAGTCAACAAAATGGATCTCGATGTTGGTGGAGCTGGCGGTTTCTTCCAAGTCGAACCCTGGTGCAGGAAAGCCCGAAAGAGCGTCCAGCGCCCTGCCCTGCAGCAACTCGGTCAGGGCACGCTCCAGCGCCACCTCAAAACGCGGGTGTGCGCCAAAGCTGGCAAAGCAACCCTGGTCTTGCGGGTTCAGCAGGGTGACGTTCATCACCGGGTACTGACCACCCAACGAGGCGTCTTTAACCAAAATGCCAAAACCGGCTTCGCGCAGCGCCTCAATGCCACGGGCAATACGTGGGTAGCGGGCAATCACCTCGTCCGGCACGTCAGGCAGGCACAGACCCTGGCTGATGATGCGGGCTTTGACTGAGCGCTCAAAAATCTCGGACAAGGCCTGGGTGCGGGCCTCCATTTGGGTATTGCCCGCCGACATGCCATTGCTGACATACAGGTTGCCGATGACATTGACCGGAAAATAAACTGTTTCACCATCGCTTTGGCGCACATAAGGCAATGCACAAATGCCACGCTCTGAGGCACCGGAATTGAAGTCAACCAGATTGCTCGCGTCAATGTCACCTTGCGGGTTGTACAACGCATGTAATTCCGGGCTCAATAGCTCCGCAGGCCACTGCTGGTCAGCCGGCACGGCAAACCAGCGCTCTTGTGGAAAGTGCACAAAATCACGCTCTGCCACGTCGGGCCCAAGGTAGAAATGGGTCCAGAAATAGTGGGTGGACAGGCGCTCAAAAAACTCGCCCAGAGCGCTGGCCAGGCAGGCCAGGCGGGTGGCACCCTTGCCGTTGGTGAACAGCAGCGGGCAATCGCGGTCGCGGATGTGCACCGACCAGATGCCGTCGACCGGGTTGAGCCAGCTGCGCTCTTCAATATGGAAACCCAGCTTCTGCAGCCGGCCTTGCAGCGTGCTGATGGTGGATTCAAGGGCGGCATCTTTGCCAGGGATAAAGGTGGTGTGGTTCATTGCCCCAGCATACCTCATGGCAACCCTGACCCAACCACCGGTGCAGCGCCAAAAGGCTAGACTAGGCGGCTGCCTTCACTGGCGCCCTTCCCAACCCGGAGACACCCATGATTCTTGAACTTGCTGACTTTTCCATCCACCCCGGTCAAAACGCCGCTTTTGAAGAAGCCATTCAGCGCGGGCTCAAGACTGTGATTGCACATGCCAAGGGGTTTGAGGGCTTTAAGGTGAACAGCTGTATCGAGAACCCGCAACGCTATATTTTGCAAATTTTCTGGACAACACTGGAAAATCACACGGTGGATTTCAGGGGCTCCCCGGCCTTCGCCGAATGGCGTGCCATTGTTGGGCCTTTTTTCGCCAGCCCGCCGGTGGTAGAGCACTTTGACCTGGTAGCCAAGTCGGCCTGATACCCGCGCCAATTCACTTTCGAAAGCTTGTTATGAACTACGTTTTCGCCCCTGCACCAAGCGTTTCCGTGCCCGTGGTGGGCACAGAGGCCCTTTTCCCGGTGCACCGCATTTACTGTGTGGCGCGCAATTTTGAAGACCACGCCAAAGAAATGGGGCAGGCGGGGCGTGAGCCACCATTTTTCTTCATGAAACCCGCCGATGCGGTGTTGGTGGTGCGCTCAGGTGACACTGCGGCCCTGCCCTACCCCAGCCTGACCAGCAACCTGCACCATGAGATTGAACTGGTGGTGGCAATTGGCCTGGGTGGTAAAAACATCACGGTTGAAGAAGCTGAAAAGCACATTTTTGGCTACGCCGTGGGCCTGGACATGACCCGGCGCGACCTGCAAAACGCCATGAAAGCCCAAGGCCGCCCTTGGTGCATTGGCAAAGGCTTTGACCACTCTGCGCCCATTGGCCCAATCACCCTGGCGGACGATGTGCCCCACATTCAACAAGCCACCATCAGCCTGAGTGTGAACGGGGTGCAGCGACAACACAGCCAAGTCAATCAAATGATCTGGAATGTGGCAGAGACCATTGCGCAGCTGTCAAACGCGTGGGAACTGCAGGCCGGCGACCTGATTTACACCGGCACACCGGCCGGTGTGGGCGCCGTGGTACCGGGTGACAGCCTGAATGGCAGCATCAGCGGCTTGTCGACCATTGAATTGAAGGTGAGTTGAGACGGTCTGCGCCTTGGAACTCGGCTTTCAATTTACACTGTATTCATGCACCGCCCCCCCACCAAACACTGCAAAAACTGCGGCACTGCCGTGGTTTACCGCCTGCCTGATGACGGCGACACCAAAATACGCGCGGTGTGCCCGGCATGCCACACGGTTCATTACGACAACCCGCTCAACGTGGTGGGCACCATTCCCGTGTGGGGTAGCCAGGTGCTGCTGTGCAAGCGCAACATTGAGCCGCGTTTTGGCAAGTGGACGCTACCTGCTGGGTTCATGGAACTCAATGAAACCGTGAGCGAAGGCGCCGCGCGTGAGACCCTGGAAGAAGCCGGTGCCCAGTTTGAGATGGGCGAATTTTTCTCACTGGTGAACGTGCCGCGCGTAGGGCAGGTGCACCTGTTTTTTCATGCCCGGTTGCTTAGCGCGCAGTTCGAGCCCGGTTATGAAACCATTGAAGCCCGCTTGTTTGACGAGGCGGACATTCCCTGGGATGAAATTGCCTTTCGGACCGTGGCAGAGACCCTGAAGCGGTTTTTCTCAGATCGGCAATCGGGCCAGTACGGCATCCATGTCTTTGACATTGCCTGACCTGCAGGCCAGGCTTGAGTTCTGGTTTTACCGCTTGGGTGGCTACCTGATGCTCAACGTGCTGGACGACCCGGCTTGGTTGGCCTTGATGTTCTGCTGAGAATTTTTTTGACGTTTTCTAGACGTTTTCAGCCTGTAGTGCTTGTGAAACAAGCGCTTAATGCTCTCATTTTTGATTATTTTTAAAATTCCTATGCTGCCTTGCTACGTGCTGCTTGACCTGGAAACCACGGGTGGCAACCCGGTGAACGACCGCATCACCGAAATTGCGGCTGTGCGTTTTGAGGCCGGCGTGGAGGTGGCGCGCTGGAGCACGCTGGTTAACCCTGGCGTGCCGGTGTCTGGCTTCATTGAGCGGCTGACTGGCATCAGCAATGCCATGGTGGCAGACGCGCCGCACTTCCCTGAGGTGGCCAAGCACTTGTTGGCGCTGCTGGATGGGGCTGTGCTGGTGGCGCACAACGTGCGTTTTGACCATGGCTTTTTGCTCAACGAACTGGCCCGGCTTGACGTGGCGTTGCGC
>JBIJDQ010000031.1:0-11712 GCA_044344025.1 Rhodoferax sp. | reverse complement strand
GTTTCCACCCTTTAAAAGCCGGAGAGATAAGCTTTACTCAAGGTTTGCTTCGTGTTGAGACGAGCAATAGCTTGATTCCCCCTGAGACACGAAGATTGAAGAACCTCAATCACGCATGTAGGTTTTTCGTAGGTTTTCTACAACGATTTTTGCTAGAGTGTAGGCGTTGTTAACGGACCGATCGCGAAATATTGATTGACGATCGGCCTCAGCCCCCAGCCACAAATTGATCAACCTCCCTATGTCTTCTGGATGCCGTACTGCGCTGACTCCGTGACCTACTAAGCATGAACATTCTGGTCATTGAAGACAACGATAACCTGCGCCAAGCCACGGTGGCGATGTTGACCCATCATGGACACTGGGTTACTGGCCTGGTATGCGCTGAAGATGTAGACGATATGCGCTTGGATCCATCGCCAGACCTCTTCATAGTGGATCTCAATTTGCCAGGCGAAGATGGTCTTAGCCTAGCAAAGCGCGTACGAGAAGCGCAGCCGCTTGTGGGCATCATTATGGTCACGGCGCGCGGCCATTTGGGTGACAAGTTGGCGGGTTACGAAAGCGGCGCTGATATATACCTTCACAAACCGGTCGATCCGACGGAGCTGCTTGCAGCAGCAGAGTCGTTGGGACGTCGTATGCAAACCCGTATCAATGTTGAAAACAAGAAGTCCAACTCCAACGAGCTTTGGCTGGATCAGATCGGTCGCACCTTGAAAGGCCCTCAAGGCGAGGAGACTCTCTCTGAATGCGAAACGGCCATTCTGGTCGGATTAAGCAGAGCGCCAGGAAACCGACTGCAAACTTGGCAGGTTATTCAAGTGCTGCATGAAGATCCCGAAACGTACTCGAAGTCAGCGTTGGAAGTTCGCATGGTGCGCCTGCGTCAAAAGCTGTCAAAGGTGGGCGCACAACCACGTTGTCTGACGGCCGTGCGAAGTTATGGATACCAGTTGGTCGTCCAGATATTGATCATTTAGTCCTGCGTAAAGCAACGACGGTTTTATATAGGGAAGCCAAGGTCCGATCGCCCTATATTCCGGAAAATAAAGTGTGGCTTAGCCAGAGCGGCAGCGCAGCTAGTCATTAAATTCATAACATCACTGCGCGTCTGAATCTATGTGGTACCTTAACAATCAAAGAATTGGAACCCGTTTGACAGTTGCTTTTGCCGATGGCGACCTGACCAAACGGATCGAGCGCGATTACCAGGGGGTGTTTGACAAGGACAAGGACAGCGTTAACGCCGCAGCGGTGAACCAGGTGTCATCCACTGCGCAGTCACTGTCGCAAGCCGCCAGCGAGCTGGCCTCCAGCGAGGAAGAAACGTCGTCCCAGATCGATTCCATGTCGGCCAGCATCCAGAAGACCAGCGAACTGGTGCAGGAGATTGCTGCGGCCAGTGTCGAGCCAAGCGAGTCTGTCACCCAAATTGGCGGTCCAATCAGACAACTGTCCAAAGTGACCCTGCAATATGCATCTGCATCTGGGGAACTGGCGGCCACTAGCGAGGTGCTGTCGGTTCAGGCCAGCAACTCCAGGACAGTATTACCTTTTTCAACGTGGGCGTGCAAGCCCGCAGCGTGTCGGTCCGAAAGGAAGTCGTCACCAAACGCCCGCGCGGCACCGGAGCGCCTGGTGTCTGCCCTGAGTCCGTCCGCAGTGCGGTTAGTGCGCACAAGCTGCAGCCGACCGAATTGAATGCGGCAGCAATGGCCTGGGGTGCACCAAAGGAAAGTTCGCAAAAAATGGGTTCGGGAATGACATTGGAGTTGCAATTGGTGAAAGAGCTAGAGGGTTTGCGCGACAAACTGATTCAGCTCTCACTTGTAATGCATGACTTGAAGTTTCTGGTTGATGCGCCGCAAAGGGCGGAAGCGCAGGAACTCACGGCGGACTGCATCATGCGCATCCAGTCCCGTCAGCAAGGGTTGGAGTGAAGTAGCACCATGAAGTTCAGTAATCTTTCGATCCGCCTCAAACTCGTGGTTCTACTCGGAGCCAGCGCGGCCATTGCCCTGTCTATCTCAGCGGTCATATCATTGGTTCTGACATTTGTGTCGGTTCGCGACGAATCGCTACGCCACTTGCAGCAGATCTCCGACATCGCCAGGGACAATCTCAGCGCGACGTTGGCGTTTCGGGACAGTGCCAGCGCCACGCGCATGCTGGGCTCGTTGAGCACCAATCCGCGCATTCTGGCTGCCGTGATTGAAGACGACGGGGCCCAGCGTTTCAGTGAGTATGTTTCGCCGGCATCTCCAAGGGCACAAACGCTTGACTATCTTGCGCAGGTGTCGGCTTTGTCAAAGAGCCAGCATGGGCAAGTGCTCCAGCAGCACGAAGGAGTCTCCTCGATAACCTGGGGCTATATGTTTACCGTCAACCCAATTGTTTTTGACGGGCAGACCATAGGCACACTGACAATCCTTTCGGACAACGTGGAATTGAATGAGCGACTGGGCACCTACATCGTGATGCAGTCGCTGATCTCGGTGTTGACGCTAGTCATCATCGTGTTCATCTCTATCCGCCTGCAGCGCGTCTTCACCACGCCTATCTTTCACATCATCGAAGTGATTCGCGGGATAGCGCAAACCAAAAATTACGCAGTGAGCGTGGATACCGTCCAGAACGACGAGTTCAAGGCGCTGTATGGCCACTTCAACGACATGATTGCCGAAATTCGGAACCGCGATGCAACGTTGAGTCGGCTGGCCACCACCGATCCGCTGACCGGTCTTGCCAATCGACGCCACGCTATGGAGATCATGCAATCCATGGTTTCGCGGGCGCGGCGCAAGCATGAGTCTTTTGGATTGATCATGTTCGATATTGACCACTTCAAAAGTGTCAATGACCAGCATGGCCATCCGGCGGGCGATGCTGTGTTGAAGGCTGTCGCAGACATCCTGTCGCACATAGCGCGTGAAATCGATTTGGTAGCGCGCATTGGCGGGGAGGAGTTCTTGGTGCTGTGTGACAAAAGTGATCTGCAGGCCACCCATCTCGTCGCTGAGCGCATTCGCGCAGCTATTGAACTGGCCAAAATCCCATGCGGCGAGGGCAAATACCTGCAGGTGACTGCCAGTGGCGGTGTCTATGCGGCTGAACCTGGGACAGAAGTTCTAGATGTGTACTTGTCAAGGGTTGACAGTGCGCTATACCGAGCCAAGGAAGCTGGACGAAATAGAGTTTTAAACTGGGAGTAGATATAAGATCAGTAGTGTCCCAACGCGCGAACAGAAGGAGCCCAATATCAAACCAAGCTGGAGCGCCGGAGAAACTATCTACACGCCGCTATAAAGTAGTAGGTTTTATGTAGGGAAGCTGGGCTCAGAGCGTATTACATTTTGCTCGTGGATACCGATTAGGTGCCTTATGCACAGCATTACCACTTTCAATCAACACAGTTTTTAAAGACCTAGGAACGGATCCATGCAGTACTTCAACAACCTAAAAATTGGCACCCGTTTGACTGTTGCCTTTGTGGCGCTAATGCTGATGTTGCTCAGTGTGGCGTTTGTGGGGTTTAAAGGCATTGAAAAGATGTATGGCACGGTCACCGATATGTATACCGATGCCGTGGTTCCCATGTCGGATCTGTCGTCGCTGCAGTTCCTGGCCATGCGCAATCGAGTGTTGATCATGGACACCATCATTAACTCCGACCCGGCCAACATCACCAAACGGGCAGCCGAGTCCGTAAAGAACTCCGAGGAAATTGATGCATTGTGGAAGCACTATTTGACGGGCGATATTGACCCATCAGAAAAGTCCCTGGTAGAAGAAATCAAACCTGCGCTGGAAGCGTATCGCCGGGAGGGATTGATTCCGGCCAGAGAGGCCGCCTTGGCCGGCAAACTCGATGAGCTGACCACAATCTACAAAACAAAAATCAGTCCATTGGCTCCCAAATTCTTCGATCCATTGGATAAACTTATTACCGTGCAGGATGCCATGTCAAAGAAAGACATGGCAGACGCGGCCAAAGAGCATACTTTTGTTGTGTCAATGATGGTTGGCGCGGCACTGGTTGCCATGCTGATTGCAGCATTTTTAGGCTGGATCATCACCCGCTCCATCACCAAGCCCATGGCAGAGGCCCTGCGGTTTTCTCGCGAAGTTGCAAAGGGAGATCTCTCAACCACGCTGGATAGCAAAGGGGCTGACGAAATTGGCGAGTTGATGGAGTCAATGCGCGGCATGCAGACGGAGTTGATCAACGTCGTATCCAACGTGCGCCAAGGATCGGAAAGTGTGTCCACCGCCAGTACCGAGATTGCCCAAGGCAACAATGACTTGTCTGCACGCACGGAACAACAAGCCAGTGCACTGGAGGAGACAGCTGCCAGCATGGAAGAGCTGAGTTCCACAGTCAAACAGAATGCGGACTCCGCCCGCACCGCCAACCAACTTGCCAGCAGCGCCTCCACAGTTGCGATCCAGGGTGGCGAAGTGGTTGGTCAAGTCGTTGAGACCATGCGAGGCATCAACGAGTCTAGCCGCAAGATTAGCGACATCATCAGCGTGATTGATGGCATTGCGTTTCAGACCAACATTTTGGCGTTGAATGCGGCCGTTGAAGCTGCACGGGCTGGCGAGCAGGGGCGTGGATTTGCGGTGGTGGCGTCTGAAGTGCGCGCATTGGCAGGTCGCTCCGCCGAGGCTGCGAAAGAAATCAAAAGCCTCATCAACACCAGTGTTGAGCGTGTCGAACATGGCACGGTGTTGGTGGACCGCGCTGGTGAAACCATGACCGAAGTCGTCAACAGCATCCGCCGGGTAACAGACATCATGGGTGAGATCAGTGCCGCCAGCAATGAACAAGCGACCGGCGTGGCGCAGGTCAGTGAGGCTGTGAACTTAATGGACCAGGCAACCCAGCAAAATGCTGCCATGGTGGAGGAAATGGCTGCAGCTGCCAGTGGCCTGAAGAGCCAAGCGCACGATTTGGTTCAAGTTGTTGCCACATTCAAACTGCGACAAGACGATCACTCGGCCCAGATGGCAAATCCTTCTCAGTACAACAATGCCCCCATTCGCCCAGCTCCGCAGGCTGGCGGGAGTGGCGCAGCGCTGACATCCATTGGTCGACCCAGACCTTCCGTACGCAAGCCTGCAATTGCAAAGCCACAGTCCCTCCCCAAACCAATCACAACAGCAAAGGTTACGCCAGCGGGGGGCGACGATGATTGGGAAGCGTTTTAAGTTGCGGGAATTTTTTTGGTTTAACTGGTCCAGGAAAATTTCCGACTCGAGTCTTTCAAAGGAAATTGCGCGCCGAGGTGTGGTTATATGAATAAAGTGATATTTGGCGTCGCATACCTTATACCCAGCGTCTTGTGCGCGCAGGGTGCGACTGGCGATTCGTCTGGTTTCGGTATGTCTCTGGAGCAGTTGTCCAACATAAGGGTTGAGTCCGCCAGCTTGGTGTCAACCACTGTGGCACGCGCGCCGGCTATTGTCTCGGTGATCGATCAAGATGAGATGAAAGCCTGGGGTGACCGTTCGGTGGCCGATGCCTTGGCTCGTGTGCCTGGCCTATACCGAGTGGACGCACAGGGTATTCATGACATTGGCGTGCGTGGGCTGTTTGGTGGTCAGCGAAGTTGGAACCGGCAAGTCAAGGTGCTTATTGACGGTCAGCCGCAGGCATTTCGTCCCAATGCCAGCAACTTTCTAGGTCCCGAATTGATACCGATGAGCGCGGTGGCCCGTATCGAAGTAATTCGCGGACCTGGCTCTGCCCTGTATGGTGCAGACGCTTTTTTGGCGACCATCAACGTGATTACTGTCAAAAACCATGTTGGCGCCAGTGACGTCAAGGCGGATCTACGCGCCTATGCCGGAAGCGCCAACGGATTTGACACAGTCATTTCTGGTGGTTTTGGCAATCTGGGCCTACTCTTTGCGGTGCAGGGTGAAGCTTACAATTTGAATGATCGGCAACTGCCTGCCAGCTCGCCGGTGTTAGGTGCACAGCCCGCCTTGCGCGGTGTGAAATCTAAAGATGCGCGGCAACAGCCTTTATCGGTACTAGGCAGAGCTAGTTTCGACATTGGCGCTCTAAAGCACCAGTTGGAAGTGAACTATTCACGCATGGACAGCGTGGCCGAGTTTCTGGACTTTGGCGCACTTAACCCAAACAACCGTTTCTCACAATACCGCGGACAAATAGGCTGGCAAACGCAGTGGGACATTGATCCCAACTGGCAAGCCAAACTGCGCTGGAATGTCAGCCAAGCGGGGCCATCCTCATTTGAGAGGCTCGCCACAGATTCTGCAACAAGCTACCCGCGCCGCGATTTCTCATCACGGGCCAATGACTTGGGCGTGAATGTTAACTGGGCACCTACCAAAGACCATGCACTGAGTTTTGGTGCCGACCACATGGAAGACTTGCAAGAGAGCATGCAGGTTCTTCGGATTGCAGCGAATGGCACCAGCCGCCTGGACGGCAATCCCGGAATTCCGTTGCACCTGGACAACACTGGAGTATTTTCCCAATACCTGTGGCAGGCAACCGAGCAGTTGGGTTTGAGTGCAAATTGGCGGCAAGACAATCACAGCCGTTTTGGGTCAAACACCAATTGGCGTGCTGCAGCCGTTTTTGAACACAGCAAGGAGCTCAGCGCCAAGCTCATTTGGAGTACATCGTACAAGGCGCCAAGCATATTCGATCTATTCGCCAAGCCACTTTACAGTGGTGACGTGGTTGGCAACCCGTTCTTGAGGGCCGAGATTGCCCAAAATACAGAATTGCAAATCAATTGGAAACCGGCACCCACACTGCAAGTCAGCGCCAACGTTTACGCGCTTGAGGTCAAGGACAAGATCGAGTTTCAGCAGACAGGTCTTAATTACCAACCCATCAACCGCGGCATATTTTCGGGCCACGGTGGTGAACTGGATATTCGCTACGAAAGTGGCCCGCACCGTTGGGGCCTGGCCTGGACGGCTTTGGACCTGAACGAGCGCACGCCGGTTGTCTTGGTTGGTGAAGTAGTTCGTCAACCGGAGCGTTTTCCAAATCACTCGATTCGAGCGGACTGGCGCTGGATATCGGGAATTTACGGACAGTTTGCCGGGGAGCTGCTTTACGCAAGCAAGCGCCAGGGCACTTTCAGCAATGGATTTGCGAACTTTCTAACCCCCTATTCTCTAGCGCCAATCACGCGGTTGAATTTGGTGTGGACCCAAAACATAGAGGCCCATGAACTCCAGTTGCGCCTGGACAATGTGCTCAATGCGAGCTATTCAGAACCTGGTTACGGGGGCATTGATCTGCCCGGTAGAGGGCGAAGCCTGCTCTTGAGTTATCGATACCGCTGGAATTGACTGCCATGCATACTCCATCAAACTTCACAAGCAAAGCGACTTTTGTTTTAGGTATCGCGTGCGCGCTCCTATCGGCCGGTTGCGGCGGGGGGGTAGACGGCAGCACTGCCACGAACGAGGGCGCACGAGGTAGCATGCGCCCTGGTATTCAGGGCGAGCTGATGATAGGCGTGCTTCTCCCATTTACTGGCCCAATCTCTGCCAACTACGACTCGCGGGAGCGCTACATCCGCCAAGCGGTGTCCGAGATCAACGCAGCGGGCGGCGTGAATGGCAAGAGTCTGGGCTACATGGTGCGCGACAGCAAAGCAGGTACCACTGAAGGCAGCGCCGCGCAGATTGGCGAATACCTTGATTTGGTCAACGCAGGTTGCATTGGCGTGATAGGGCCTTTGACGAGCGGAGAGGCCTTGCTGCTAGCACCGACCATCATCAAGACTGGTTTGCCGGTCATCGCTACCGGCCCCAGCACTTCCGATCTTGACACCATGGATCGAGGTACACCCAGTGTTTTTTATCGCCTGATTGTTTCCAATTCGTACTCTGGTCGTGCGGCAGCACAAATTGCACGCCGGGACGGCAAGCAGACGGTCGCCATCATCTATTCGAATGACAGTTTTGGCGTCTCCGCTCGAGACAACTACAGTGCATCATTTACTTCACAGGGTGGTCAGGTGCTGGCCACATCGGGTTTTCAGGTCGGACAGACGTCGGGCTTTGCTGCCGTTATTGCCCAGGCCATGGCAAATGGCAGACCCGACGCCATCTATGTTGCCGCACAGTCTGGGGAGGCCGTCGGCTTGAGCAAAGATATGGCGCTTGCTATCGTCCAGCCGCGCCCGTCGCTTTATGCTGCCAGCTCACTCAGTAACTCCCAATTCGTCAGCACCGCGAACGCGTCGGTAGTCGAAGGCATGACCATCATGGGTGCCGACAACAACCCAAAGCGGCCCGAGTACCTCGCCTTCGCCGAACTCTTTACTCAAGCCTATGGAGCGCCGCCTGATGTAGGCATCAGCCCCTCCGGTTATGACGCTGTATATCTTTTCGCGCTGGCGGCGCAAGCCGGCGGCAGCACTGACCGAGCGTCAATTGCCAAATTGTTGGGGCCGGTTTCGCGCCCCGACACCGCCAGCCCATTCAGGATCGGACCCGGTCAATTTGCATTGGCGCTGAAGAACCCGGGTTTAGACTGGGATTACAACGGCGCGAAAACCGCCGTCAACTGGGATGCACGCGGTGACCTAAGCGCGGGTTCGTTCATCGTCTACACCGTCAAGCGCAATAGCGCAGGACAACTGGCGCTGCTGCAGACGGACCAGGTTAACCTGGAATGAGTGCCTTACCAGTGATTGATTTGGAGACACGTTTTGACTAATGATGATGAAATCTTACTGGTTGATTCGCCAGAAGAAGCAGACTTAACTACACATCGACCTTGGCGGGTATTGGTGGTAGATGATGACGACGAAGTTTACCAATCGACCCAATATTCCTTCCGCGACACACTCGTTTTAGGTCGGTCACTGTCAATGGTGCATACACGATCTGGTGCCGAAACCCGTGCCTTGCTGGCGCATGACCGCGACTTTGCCTTGATTCTGCTGGATGTGGTGATGGAGACTGCACAAGCAGGACTTATGCTGGTGGAGTTCATCAGAGTCGAATGCCAGATGCAGGAGACCCGCATCATCCTGCGTACCGGGCAACCTGGTTCGGCGCCCGAATTGCCCATCATTGAGACCTATGACATCAATGACTACCGTACCAAAAGTGAACTGACACAAAGTCGATTAATCACTGCCGTTACCGCAGCCTTGCGCTCCTATGAGCAGATTCGCACCATTGCCGAGAGTCGGCGAGGGCTAGAAATGATTGTGCGCTCGTCCGCTGACCTGATGGAGCGCCACGCAATGCTCAGCTTTGCTGAGGGTGTACTGACGCAACTGGCTGCGCTCCTCGGTCTTCCTCGTGACGGAATCGTCTGCGTGCGCCGTGGTCAAGCCAGTCATGGGGAAAGAGCCGATGCGTTCTATGTCATCGGTGCCAGTGGCCAGTTTGCCGATTGCCTTTCCATCACCCTGGACAAATTGACTGATGCGGCGGCGCGAGAGTCGGTCGAGGAAGCGCTGCTTCAAAAACAGCATGTCTTCGGTTCGCAAGCCACTGTGCTGTATTTGCAGGCGGAGGAGCACGTGGCGGCAGTGTATATACGCTCGCACCAGCCCCTCGCACCACTGGATCGTCAGCTGGTTGAAGTATTTGCCACCAATATCTCTGCTTACTTTGGGAATGTGCGGTTGATCAGTGAATTGAACCGCTTGGCGTTTTCGGATGGTTTAACCGGCTTGGCCAACAGGGTGCAATTTATCAAAGATATTGAATCGATTTTGAATCAGCAGGGGCATTCAAAGTCGCAAATCGTGATGCTACTTGATGTCAAGCGCTTTTCAGATACCAACAATGGTCTTGGACATGATGTTGGAAATGCCTATTTATTAGCAATAGCGCAAGGTCTGCGGGCTGGCTTCTCCAGCCGAACGAAGGTGGCCCGGCTTAGTAGCGATGTGTTTGGTCTCGTAGGACCCGCAAGTGAGCTCTCCGCAGAGCGTGCGTCAGCACTGTTTGATACCGGCCTGGTGGCCGGCGAACACCGCCTCACCGTGGATTTTGCGGCGGGAATTTACTCTCTGGCAGATCATCAAGACTCGGCAATTTCGGCTCTTGGTCGAGCCAATATAGCTTTGAGTAGCGCCAAGGGGAATGAGCTTGCAGTATCTGTGCAGTTCCATCTATCAATGGAAGAGCAAACCAACAGACGATTGGCCCTTGTGCGTAAGTTGCGAACTGATATGCAGGCCCGTCGCTTGGAAATTTGGTACCAGCCACAGATTTCTTTGTCTGATGGAGTACTGGTTGGCGTTGAGGCTTTGATGCGGTGGCCCAATAGTAGTGGGGGTATGCTTGAATCCCCAGCCGTGTTTATTCCACTAGCCGAACAGGCTGGCCTGATTGATGAACTGGGCTTGTGGAGCCTGCACCAGGCCGCTGAAGATTTGAACCATCTGAAAGGCATTGCTGGTGCACCGCCACGGGTGAGTGTCAATGTCAGCATGCAGCAATTCCGCAGCGGAAAACTGGGCTCGCAAGTAGCTGAAGTGTTGACGCGGTTCTCATTGCAACCTGGGGCACTTGAGTTGGAGATCACCGAGGGCATTGCAATGGATGAGCCCCACCTGGTGGTAACTACGCTGCAGGCACTGCGTGATTTGGGTGTCCGGGTAGCACTGGATGACTTTGGTACCGGCTATTCGTCGTTGTCGCAAGTCAGAAAGCTGCCAATAGATGTCCTAAAGATTGATCGCGCATTTGTGAACGAGATCAGCGAATCACAAGGCAAGTTGTTTGTGAGTACAGTTCTGGCGCTGGGTACAGGGATCAAAGCAGAAATCATCGCCGAGGGTGTGGAAACTGAGTCGCAGGCAAGTTTTCTTCGCCAACAAGGTTGTCACATTGCTCAAGGTTGGTTGTACGCCAAGGCGATGCCGCTTCATGAACTAAAGATCTGGATGGCAAAGCGCGCGTGAGCATAAGCGCGGCGGCAGTTCTATGCCGGCCCGCGTGGTGCCCGGCGCGGAAAGTGCAATTCAAAAGTGGTGCCCTTGCCGATATGGCTCTGCACCTCGATGCCCCCCCCCAACGACCCATTGGCCAGCCTGTGCACAACATGCAAACCCAAGCCTGATCCACCTTGTCCCAGCCTGGTCGTAAAAAACGGCTCAAAGATCCGTTGCAGATGTTCAGGCGCGATACCAGCACCGTGGTCGACCACCCGCAAGGTCACCCAGTCACGGTCCTGGCCACCATCGCTGTGCGCATGAACCGTGATTTCTCCCCCTCCGATTGGCTCCAGTCCGTGGCGGGCTGCATTTTCGACCAGATTGCTAATGATCTGTGTCAGTGCGCCAGGGTAGCTGTTGCAGGCTATCCCTGTCGCGCAGTCGAGCGTGATCTGTATCGGGCGGTGCTTCATTCCGGGCGCCAAGAGGGTCACGCAATCATCCAGCACCTGACGCAGGTCAAAATCCATGCGCGCCTCGCTGGTTTCATTGACCGCCACTGATTTAAAGCTGCGCACTAGCGCTGCAGCGCGTTCGAGCGAGCGTGAAACGATACCTGTGCCTTCTTCAACCGAGGCCAGGAATTGCTCCAAATCGCGCCGATTTAGCGAATGTCCCGTCACTTGTACGCGCATTTTCCCGGTGGCATTGTTCAGACTGGTCGCTGACAACAAAGCATTGCCAATTGGCGTATTGAGCTCATGTGCAACGCCGGCCACCACATTGCCCAAGGCCGCAAGCTTTTCGC
>JBIJDQ010000389.1:0-3332 GCA_044344025.1 Rhodoferax sp. | reverse complement strand
CACCCTGGTCGACCTGATCACCAGCGCCAAACTGGCCGCCCACCGTGGCAGCCCAACCGACACGGCGGTGCATGCCAACCACTGCCTGGGGCTTTACGCACTTGACGAAGCCACCGATGAGGTGCTGACCTTTGAGGCACCGCATACCATATTGGCCACCGGTGGTGCTGGCAAGGTTTACCTGTACACCACCAACCCGGACACGGCCACCGGTGATGGCATCGCAGCCGCCTGGCGCGCCGGTTGCCGGGTGCAAAACATGGAATTCATCCAGTTCCACCCCACCTGCCTGTACCACCCGCACGCCAAGTCATTTTTGATCAGTGAGGCCGTGCGCGGTGAAGGCGGGAAACTGCGCTTGCCCGATGGCACGCGCTTCATGCCCCACCATGACCCCCGCGCCGAACTGGCACCGCGCGATGTGGTGGCCCGTGCGATTGACTTCGAGATGAAAAAGGGCGGTTTTGATTGTGTTTACCTCGACATTTCGCACCAGCCCCTCAGCTTCCTGCTAGAGCACTTCCCCAACATTTACGCCCGCTGCCTTGAGTTGGGCATCGACATCTCCAAACAACCCATTCCAGTGGTGCCAGCCGCCCACTACACCTGCGGTGGGGTCCTGGCCGACCTGCACGGCCGCACCGACATTGCTGGCCTTTACGCCATTGGTGAAACCGCCTGTAGCGGCTTGCATGGTGCCAACCGGCTGGCCAGCAACTCATTGGTGGAGTGCATGGTGTTTGCACAAGCCACCACGCAAGACATCGTGCAGACCACCGGTGCGGTGGGACCCGCCCTGCCCGCCTGGGACGACAGCCGGGTCAGTGATGCCGACGAAGCCGTCGTCATTTCGCACAACTGGGACGAGTTACGCCGCTTTATGTGGGACTACGTGGGCATTGTGCGCACCAACAAACGCCTTGACCGCGCAGCCCACCGCATTGCACTGCTTCAAGACGAAATACAGGAGTTTTACGCCCATTTCCACGTCACCCGTGACCTGTTGGAACTGCGCAACCTGGTGCTGGTGGCTGATTTGATCGTGCGCTCAGCCCAGGCCAGGCATGAAAGCCGTGGGTTGCATTACAGCCTGGATTTTCCCAACATGCTGGGTGAAGCCTTGCCCACCATCCTCAGTCCACAAGTTTGAAGCACCAGCACGTGGGTCTGCGTTAGACTCGCGCCACATTTTTTTTGGGAGAACTGCCAGATGAACACGCCCACCACACAAAGCGCCTCACCTTACGGCACACTGCCACCCACCAGCAGTCCGGCGACCCGCAAACCGGTAAGCCTGCCACGCCTGCTGGAGATGCGCGCCAGAGGCGAAAAAATCACCATGCTCACGGCCTACGATGCCACTTTTGCCGCTGTGGCCGATGCGGCCGGGGTGGATTGCATCTTGGTCGGGGACTCCCTTGGCATGGTGTGCCAGGGCCTGTCAAGCACCGTCGGCGTGTCGCTGGAAACCATGCGCTACCACGTCGAATGCGTCACCCGTGGCGTTCGCCGGGTGCAAGGCACCGCCTGGATCATTGGTGACCTGCCTTACGGCACCTACCACGAGTCCAAAGAACAGGCACTGCGCAGTGCAGCCGTGCTGATGCAGGCCGGTGCCCACATGGTCAAGCTGGAAGGCGGTGGCTGGACCGAGGACACCGTGCGCTTTCTCGTTGAACGTGGCATTCCTGTGTGCGCGCACCTGGGTCTTACCCCGCAGACCGTCCACTCGCTCGGTGGCTACCGCGTGCAAGGCAAAACAGCTGAGTCTGCTGCCGTCATGGCTCGCCATGCCAGGGCTTTGCAAGATGCCGGTGCGGCGCTTTTAGTGCTTGAAATGGTGCCCGCCAAGTTGTCGGAAGAATTGACCGCCGAGTTGCCCCACTGCCCCACGATTGGTATTGGCGCGGGCAACGGCACTGCCGGGCAAGTGCTGGTGCTGCACGACATGCTGGGCTTGAACCTGGGCAAAATGCCCAAGTTTGTGCGCAATTTCATGGCCGAGTTGCCCGGCATTCCCGGGCAACACGGCATCAAGGAGGCCATGCAGGCCTATGTGCAAGCCGTCAAGAACGGCAGTTTCCCTGACAACACCCAACACGCTTGGTAAGCGTTAATCCATTCGACAATCAGTTGGGGACAGAGCAAATTTCACCTTGTGTAAATCTTGGTCTGTCCCGCAAAATATATGAAGATCATTCACACCATTGCTGAACTGCGTGCGCACCTGTGCGCCTTCAAACACCCGGCGTTTGTGCCCACCATGGGCAATCTGCATGAGGGGCATCTGGCGCTGGTTCGCCAGGCGAAACCACTGGGAGATGTGCTGGTGACCAGCATTTTTGTCAACCGCTTGCAGTTTTTGCCACACGAAGACTTTGACACCTACCCCCGCACCTGGGAAGCTGACTGCCAGGCCCTGGCCGATGCGGGCTGTGATGTGGTGTTTGCCCCCAGCGAAAAAGAGCTTTACCCCGAGCCGCAAGGCTTCACGGTGCACCCGCCTACCGAATCCGGCAACATTCTGGAGGGCCATTTCAGGCCCGGTTTTTTTGTCGGTGTGTGCACCGTGGTGATGAAGCTGTTTGCCTGCGTGCAGCCCCGAGTGGCTCTGTTTGGCAAAAAAGACTACCAGCAACTCATGGTGATCCGGCGCATGGTGAAACAGTTCGCCTTGCCCATTGAGGTGATTGGTGGCACCACCTTGCGCGCAGCAGACGGCCTGGCACTGTCGTCCCGCAACAATTACCTTAGCCCCGCTGAGCGTACTGAAGCCGTGCACCTGTCGCAAGCGCTGAAAGCCATGGCACAAACCCTGCGTGAGGGTGCCACCGACATTGATGGGCTGGAACAACAAGCCATGAGCAGCCTGGCCGCGCGTGGCTGGAAGCCCGACTACCTGGTGGTGCGCCAACGCGCTGATTTGCTGGCACCCCACGCCAACGACATCCACGCCCAAGCACAAAACGCAGGCCTGGTGGTGCTGGGTGCGGCCCGCATTGGCAACACCCGCCTCATTGACAACCTGGAGGTCTGATCAGGGCACCGGCGTGAGCTTGGCCACACTTAAGGCCAGCCACTTGATGCCGTGGCGCGGAAAGTTGATTTGTGCCCGGGCATCGTCACCACTGCCTTCAAGGCTGAGCACTGTGCCTTCGCCAAACTTGGCATGAAACACCTTTTGCTTCGGTCGCAAACCGCTGGGCGGCGCTTTTTGTTGCGGCACGGGTGGGCTGCTGGTGTATTTTGAGAAATCAGTGCCAAATTGGCCCGTAGCGCCCGTGGAATAAGCGCCATCAGCTCCGGAATGCATAGCACCAGAAAAACCACCA